>JAOAHO010000021.1 GCA_026415195.1 Bacteroidia bacterium
AGATGTGTATAAGAGACAGGATATACTGTCATGCTCAGTGACAGCAAAGCAAACATCAGGCGCGTTACACTCAGGTGCTTCACGTCAGAATCGTGCGCGGTTTTGTACAATCCCAACAGATACAAGCCCAGCATGCCGAAAATCACCACCCAAAGCGTAATAAACACCTCCCGCGTCAATATGCCGGCCTGCACCACCAGGTCGGCATTGGAAGCGAATTTCAGGGCCAGGGCCAGCTCCAGGTAACCCAACGTAACTTTCACGGCATTCAGCCATCCGCCCGATTTGGGAAGGGAATTCAGGTAGCCGGGAAAAGCCGCAAAAAATCCGAAGGGAATGGAAAGGGCAAGTGCAAAGCCGAACATTCCCCAAAACGGCCCCGCATAATTTCCCGTGGAAGCCGCCTGAACCAATAGCGTACCGATAATGGGCCCCGTACACGAAAACGACACCAACGACAATGTAAATGCCATGAAGAAAATTCCCGTCAGGCCGCCTTTTTCCGATTTTTGGTCGGCTTTGTTGATCCAGGAGGAAGGCAACACAATTTCAAATGCCCCCAGGAATGAAAATGCAAAAACCAACAGCAGCACAAAAAAAGCCAAATTGAACCACACATTGGTGGACAAGCTGTGCAATGCCCCCGCACCGAATAGGGCCGTAATGCCCAACCCCAGCGAGACATAGATCACAACGATGAACAGCGAATATATGAACGCATTCCTTACGCCTTCCTTTTTGTTTTTGCTACGCTTGGTGAAAAAGCTCACGTTCATCGGAATCATGGGAAAAACACAAGGGGTCAGCAAAGCCAAAAATCCGCCGATGAAGCCCTGAATAAAAATACTCCAAAAACTTTGCCCCGCTTCGGAACCCGAGGTTGAAGCCGAAACCTCATCGCATTTATTTTCATAGGGAATTTCAAATGTTTCGGCAGGGGGAAAGATGCAGCGCGCCGAATCGCAGGCCTGAAATTCGTAGGCGCCTTTAAGGATGATTTTTTCTTTTTTGCTTAAAATTTTTACGGGAACAAAAAATTCCGCTTCTTTTTCATGATAGCGGACTTTTACTTCAAACACTTTGTCTAATTCTTCATGGAATTTGGATTCGGTGATGCTGTCGGCAAGGGCATAATCGGGGGAAGGTTCCAGTTTGATGAGTGTGGGATTGGGCCCGTCGTCGGAAAGTTTTTTCAGGGAATAGATATGCCATCCGCTTTGAATGCTTGCTTTAAGGATGATTACGGGCTTGCATGGATTATCCGACTTAAGGGAGATATTCCACTTAACCGGTTGGATGTCTTGTGAAAAGAGAGAGTTAAATAAAAAAAGAAAACAAAAAAGGAATAGGCCGATTCTGGTCATGGGGTCATTTGATTTCTACCCACAAATCTATGGTTTTTGGCGGAAGGCACATGTTATCGTTACAACACATATATTCCACGGTTATTTTTACTTTTCCGCCTTTGGGGCCGGGAACGTTGACGTATTGAAGGAAAGTGGCTTTTTCGGAAAAAAGGGCCAGTTTGGCATCGAAGGCCGCCACATATTCTTCGTGAACGCCGATTTCCTGAATGTCGCCCACGGTTTGGTAGAACGGGGCGGGCTGGAAGGTGAAGGAAGTGGGGATGGGCCCGTCGGCTTTAGTTTTGGTGGAGTAGGTGTGCCATCCTTTATCCAGCAATCCGGTAATTTCTATAATCCCTCTGCCGTCGCGTTGGGGCGTATATTTGGCCACCCACCTGACGGGGTCTTTTTGGGCATGCAAAACATTCAAAATGAATAGGAGGGCGAAATAAGGCAACTTTAAATTCATGCCTTTAAAATAAGCAAAACTTATGCCTTGGTTTGGCTTTAAAACATAATTTAACAAAAGCCCCCTGCCGCAATATTTGAACGCTACAGAGGCAAATTCGAAGAAGTATTTTATCGTTTGAAGTTATTGATGTTCCTAACAATATGAATCAAAAAGTTTGATTTTAATTTAACCGGTTTTTTTTTAACGGCTTTAAAACGTAAAATAATTTTTAATACAAAATGTTTGTAACTTCATTAAAACACAATTCAATCAATGTAAAAGTTGATAATCAAAGCAAAAATTTCATTAAAAAATAGCAAATGCTCAGTATTGCAGCAATTTTTCCAATGCTTCTTCCAACCTTGCATTGGCCAAAAAGTTTTTTTCCAATTCCGCATTCATGGGAACAGGGGTGTCCAAAGACGCTACCCGCACCACCGGAGCATCCAGATATTCAAAGCAATGCTGTGCAATCAAAGCCGAAATTTCGGCCCCAATTCCTCCGGTAAAGTTGGGTTCATACAACACCAGGGCCTTGTTGGTTTTTCGCACGCTTTCAAAAATACTTTCTTTGTCGAGCGGTGCAAGTGTCCTGAGGTCAATCAGGTCGGCGGAAATTTCGGGATGTTTGTCCAACACTTCCATTGCCCAATGCACCCCAAGGCCGTAAGTAATAATGCTAACATCATTTCCTTCCCTCACTTTTCGTGCCACCCCGAAAGGAAGGGTATAAAATCCTTCCGGCACCTCTTCGGATATGCTTCGGTAAAGGGCTTTGTGCTCAAAGAACATCACCGGATTCGGATCTTCAAATGCCGTCAGCAAAAGCCCTTTGGCATCTGCGGGAAATGCAGGGAAAGCAATTTTTAATCCGGGCGTGTGGAAAAACCACGACTCCAGGCTTTGCGAATGATAGGGCCCGGCCCCCACACCTGCACCGGTGGGCATGCGCACCACCACATCGGCATGCTGCCCCCAGCGGTAGTGGGCTTTGGCCAGGTTGTTCACGATTTGCGTCATGCCCTCGCTCACAAAATCGGCAAACTGCATTTCCACCATGGCTTTCATCCCGTTGATGGATAGCCCGTATCCTGCGCCAATAATCGCACTTTCGCACAAGGTGGTATTCCTCACCCTTTCTTTGCCGAATTCCTCTACAAATCCTTCCGTTACTTTGAATACGCCTCCGTATTCGGCAATGTCTTGCCCCATCAACACCAAGTTCGCGTGCCTGCGCATGGCCAGGCGCAACCCGTCTTGCACGGCATCCACAAAGCGCATTTCTTTCATGTTTCCGGATGGAGCATGATGTACATAAGTGAACGGGGCATACACTTCCGCAAGTTCTTTGTCGGTATCGGGTTCCGGATTTTGTTCGGCAAAGGTGATCTGCAAATGTTGTTCAATTTCCTCCCGGATTTCCTGCCGGATGCGGTTTACTTCTTCTTCCGTAATAACCCCTTCCTCCAGCAAATACCTTTCGTAATTATTCACCGGATCTTTTTTACCCCACACTTCAAATAATTCCTTGGGCACATATTTGGTGCCGCTGGCTTCTTCATGCCCGCGCATGCGGAACGTTACGCAATCCAGCAATACCGGCCTTGGCTTTTCGCGCATGCTTTCTGCCAAAGTCCGAACCGTGTCATATACTTTTAATACGTTGTTTCCGTCTATCTGGTATCCATCAATGCCGTAGCCGATTCCTTTGTCGGCAAAGGATTTGCAACGGAATTGCTCCGAAGAGGGAGTACTGAGCCCGTAGCCGTTGTTTTCAATCACAAATATGACAGGCAAATCCCATACGGCAGCCGTGTTGACGGCTTCATGAAAATCGCCCTCGCTGGCGCCGCCGTCGCCCGTAAACACAACCGTTACTTTCTTTTCTTTCCGAAGTTTGTGAGCCAATGCAATGCCGTCGGCCACGCCCATTTGCGGCCCCAGGTGTGAAATCATGCCGATGATTTTATATTCCTGAGTTCCGAAATGAAAGGAACGGTCTCGCCCTTGGGTGAACCCGCCCGGTTTTCCCATAAACTGTGAAAACAAGCGGTGAAGGGGGATTTGGCGGGTAGTGAACACTCCCAGGTTACGGTGCATGGGCAGGATGTATTCATCCGGTTGCAGGGCCGATGCCACCCCCACGCTGATGGCTTCCTGCCCGATGCCGCTGAACCATTTGGCCAACTTGCCCTGGCGCAAAAGCACCAGCATTTTCTCTTCCACTAAGCGCGGCTTCACCAGGTTTTTGTAAAGTTGAATCAAGGTGGCATCGGAAATTTTTTTTCTTTCAAAGCGTATGGGAGTTTCGGCCGTTATCTGCATAATTCAGTTTTTATGTTTTCCTAAATATACCGTACATCCAAAACTAAATTTTATCCATGACATGGGAAAAGCATTGCGATTGTAAGATTTTAAGGTATTCGGATCGTAATAACGATCGAGGGAGGATTGCGAGGCATTGAATTTATCGAAAAGCCAAAGCCAACCCAGGCCTGCCGAAAACACCAGTTCTTTTTCAATTTTCCATTCATAGATAATTTCAGGTTGGATGAAAGGAGATACCATCAGGGGCGAGGGGATAATGCTGTCTTTGGGAAGGTAGAGGCGGTTGGAATAGATGTTATAGGAAAGCCCGCTGTGAAAATTAAACACCCAGCAGGAATTTTTGGAAGTAAACAAATCTTTGGAAATCCTGACGCTGGCCGCATGTGAACGCAAGCGTACAAAGAGGTTCACTTTCAAAGGGTCGCGAAATTCTTTGGAATTGACAAACTGGGAGTACTGGTAGCCGATTCCGCCGTAAAATCCGGAAAACAAATAAAAGGATGCCTGCACATTTCCGTAAAATTCGCCGTTGAAGCTGTATAAAAAAAGGCGGCTGCTCACATTTTTCGGGATACCGCCATGCATGCGTATTTTAAATAAAGGAACATCATCCGGATACATTTTCATTATGCCGGACAGCATAAAAAGAATTATGCAAAATTTATTTATCACACCCTTGGTGTAAAATTATCAATTCACCCTCAATTTTAACTAACCGTGTTTTTTTCTTAAATTTGTTTATTCCATGAATTTTCGTCCTTTTTATTATTTAACGGCATTGGTATTGATTTTTATTGCAAACGGGCAGGATATACATTTTACCAATTTTTCCGCTTTTCCTTTGAATTTATCGCCTTCCTATACGGGTTTTTTTGATGAAGATTATCGTTGCGGGGGCGGATACAGGCAACAGTGGCGGACGGTTCCGGTGAATTACCGCACGCTTTCCGTTTGGGGCGACATGAATATCAAAACGTTGTTTGCCGATGATAATAAATATCTTTCTGTGGGAGTATTATTGAACAACGATCGTGCAGGAGATCTTCGTTACGGCGCCACGCAGTTTATGGTGCCGCTGGCTTTTCATTTCAAACCCGACTCTGCCTGGCATTTCAGTGCTGGCACGGCAACAGGCCTGATGCAAACCGGATTTGATGCCGCACGCATGACCACCGATCAGCAATTCGACGGTTATTATCATAACCCTTCATTGCCCGCCGGTGAACAATTCCAATTCAACAGTTTTTATTCTTTCCTTTGGAATTTGGGTGCCGGCGTTCGTTATGAAGGCCATAAAAACCATGCTTTCATGATCCATCTGGCGGCTCATCAACCGCATAATCCCAAAGTAAGTTTTCAGGAAAAAAGGTTAAATTATATTGATCCGCGCCTGACGGTGGTTCCCTCTTATACCTTTTTGTCTTCGAACTCAAAGGCCAATTTCCAGGCGGAAATGCTGATGCAATTTCAGGGCAAATACAAGGAATTTATTCCCAAATTCGGCACGCAATATTTTTTGCAAACCCTTACCAACCAATCGTTGCTTTTTCATGTCAGTTCCCGCTTACGGGATGCTTTGATGCTGCACGGGGCATATACCTACAAATCCTGGTATGCCGGCATTTCCTATGACCTGAACCTTTCGCGCTTTCGTATTGCCACCTCAGGGCGGGGGGCTTGGGAAATCTTTGTCATTAAAACCTTCCGCAGCGCCTATGTTCCCCTAATCCGAAAAAAACCATGCCCCGTCTTTATGTAACCTTCATTTTGTTTTTATGGAGTATTTTATTAATACCCCAGTCGAATGCCAAATTATACAGGCAAGCCAAAGAGGCCTATCATCAGCGCGACTGGGTGAACGCGGCACGCTTGTTTGAAAAACTCCTGTTGCGCGACAGCAGCCGCCTCGAATGGTACTATCCCTATGCCGAAGCCCTGTTCTTTAACTACGACCTCGACGAGGCCCTGAGCCGGTTTACTTTGGTAACCCTGCACGATACCAAAAAAAAATATCCGCTGGCCCATTTTTACAAAGCACAAATCCTGCAAGCAAAAGAAAATTACAAAGAGGCCGCCAAAAACTATAAGAAATTCCTCGGCATTAAGAAGAAAAACATTTCGGAATTTCATAAAAAATTTGCCGAGCAACAACTCATCGGTTGTGAAAGTGCATTGATGACCAGACCTTCCAAAAACGATCTGGTACTTTTTGCCCTGGACACATTTGTTAACTCCACCCTTAGCGAATACGCCCCACTTGAACTTGACAGCGTGCTTTATTTTTCATCCCTCAGGAATAAAATAAGAAGATTTGAAGACGACCATCATAAAAATAAAATTTACATCCGAAATTTTAAATCGGACAAAAAAGAAATTCTTGCGTTAGATACCACCCTAAATTCCGAATTTTCCGACAACGGAAATTATTTTCCCGTACCCGGCACAAATTGGGTTCTATTTTCCAGGTGCCGTAACGTTACACCTTATGAATACCGTTGTGAAATATGGAAAACAAGGAAAAACGGAAACCGTTATTCCATGCCGGAAAAGCTCCCTGTTCAGGTAAATTTCCCGGGAGCCAACACCACCCATCCGCACATGGCGAAGATGAATGATAAATGGTATTTGTTTTTTTCATCCGACAGGCCGGGAACCACGGGCAAGCTCGACCTCTGGAAATGCGAAGTAATATCACTTGACCAAAACCAATTTGGAATTCCGGAAAATCTTGGCCCAAAAATTAATACACCCGACGACGACATTAGCCCTTGGTTCGACGGTGATGAAAAAAAATTATTTTTCAGCAGCCGCTTTCATCCCGGTTTTGGTGGATTTGATATATTTTATTCATTACTTTCTTCCGATACTTTTTCAAAGCCCGTGAATGCGGGAGTGCCGATTAACTCTTCGCATAACGACGTGTATTATACCGTCAATAATTCCCGAACCTTTGCCTACCTGTCTTCCAACCGAAAAGGGTCGCGCTTCGAGGGAAAACAAAATTGCTGTAATGATATTTATCGGTTCCCAATTCTATCCGTAAAAAAAGATTCATTGCCTACCCCAAAAACCGACAGTGCATTGGTTTTTAAGGATCAATTAAAACTTTTGGTGCCTTTAACTTTATATTTCCATAATGACGAACCCGATCCTAAAACCCGCAATACTCAAACTTCAAAATCGTACGACGAGACGTATTTCGCATATTTGAAGCTTACGGATGAATATAAAAAGGAATATGCCTCGGGCCTTGACAAAAACGAAAGGGAAATTGCCGAGGGCAGGATAGAGGATTTTTTTGCCGACAGCGTGAAAGCCGGCTATGATGACCTGATGAAATTTTCATCCATGATGGAAAAAATTTTATCACGCGGGCGTGATACCGTTTATGTAACCATCAAAGGGTATTGCAGCCCGTTGGCCAGTACGGATTACAACATTAACCTGGCAAAGCGCAGGATATCTTCCTTGAAAAACTTTTTTGCGAAATACAAAGACGGTTTGTTTAAGCCCTATTTGGACGGAACGGCTCCGAACGGTTCACGCATTATCTATGAAGATGTGGACATAGGCGAACTTCCTTTTTCAAAGGTGAGTGATGATTTGAGGGATAAGAAAAACTCTGTCTATTCTCCCTATGCGGCCAGGGAAAGAAAAATTCAGATTCTTGCCGTTAAATTTTCTGATAAGAATAATACGGACGGAAAACTCAGTGATTAAGTTTCTGCTGAATTTTTTCTGACGTTCCTTTCAAACAAATATTCCTGTTCGTATTGCCCCGGAGTGGGCGAAAAATCGAATTTATGCAAAATGCCCAATACTTTGGCATCCATCAGAGTAGTGTATCCTATGCGGGAACGGATAAGTTTTGAATGCATCATGAGGGTTTTAATCACTGCAGGTTCGGGGTTTTTCAGATAACTAATGTTTCCGCGGCCTGTTCCGATTTCCGCTGTCCCACACACGACGATCTTAGAATTGCTATATCCCGATGAAATCAAATTATCGTAAAGTATTTGAAAAAATCTTTTTTGTTCATTTTCAGGGCCGCTTAAAAGCCAAAGTTCATCAAAGGGTTCATGGTGGTATTGATTTTCGCTTATATGCTTGTAAACAGATAACCATCCGATATAGTGTACATTATTGAGCCCTTTGGCATCCGACATAACTCCGCTGAATCTTTCATCGGGTTTATCAGAATCGGGCACCCAAATGCAGGAAAAATTCCGATAAATGTATTTTTCAAGTAATCGCCGTGACCAATTTCTCAGAAAAGGAAACAAGGGCCGGATTTGGTGCGTCATAAGAATATTTATTGGGGCATGAGGGGAATAGAACCCGTAACAGTTATCGGAAAGGATGATGTCGGCTGAAAATTTCTTTTGATAATGATGAGCAAGTTTTTTGTCGTCGAAATATTGCTTAATGAAACGCGGAATTTGTAATAAAATGGAAAGCCACAGCGGAATAAATTGATGGTATTTTACTTCATAGGGATTATATACAACGTACTCTTCGGCTGATGAAAGTTTTTTGTAATAGTCAATTTGTTTGCCCGATCCCAATAAAATGATTTTGTTCTGATTTTTTTTTAATTCCGACAAAAGGGCTGCCAGCCGGGTCGTATGGCCCATGCCCCAGGTAAGGGCACATGCAAGTATGGTTTTATTGCGGATATGTTCCGGTTTTAAAATCAAAGCACAACCAGTGAACTAAGTTAAATTTTTTAGGTTTAATTTTAGCGAAATAAATTGAATAATCGCATTAAAGACATAATAAAAGGCATTCCTGAACTTCCGGGAGTTTATCAATATTATGATAAGCAAGGCGTGCTCTTGTATGTCGGAAAAGCGAAAAATCTAAAAAAAAGGGTTTCTTCTTATTTTCAAAAAGAACACGATAGTTACAAGTTAAATCGTCTGGTTTCCCAAATTCACGACATCCGAACCATAGTCGTTGATACCGAATTGGATGCACTGTTGCTGGAAAATAATCTCATTAAAAGCCAGCAACCGAAATATAACATACGCCTGAAAGACGATAAAACCTACCCCTGGATTGTCATCACCAAAGAACTGTTTCCAAGGATTTTCTGGACACGCAGAAAAAATATACCTCATGCAGAATATTTCGGCCCTTATGCGAACCCGAAAACGGCTTTTCATTTGCTGGAAATCATTCAAAAAACATTTCCTGTCCGCTCCTGCACATTGGATTTAAAACCCGAGAAGATCCAAGCCGGCAAATTCAGGCCCTGCCTCGATTATCATATAGGAAAGTGCAAGGCGCCCTGCGCCGGCTATCAAACCGCCGAGGAATACAGGGAAATGTTCAAACAGATTAAAGTGATTATCAAAGGTAAACTCTCGGATATCATCCGCAACCTGAAAGAACAAAAAGAGGCCTTTGCCGCTAACCTTGAATTTGAAAAAGCCCAGGAAATCAAAGAAAAAATTTCCTTACTGGAGCAATATCAGGCACGTTCCACCATTGTGCACCCTTCATTGAACGATTTGGATGTGTTCCATGTGTTATCTGATGAAAGAAGGGCTTTTGTAAATTATTTTCAAATCAGGGAAGGACGCATTATCTACGGATTTATAACGGAATTGGAAAAAAAGCAAAATGAATCGGATGCTGAAATATTGGATTTTATAATCCCTTTAATGCGGGAAAAATATTTCTCGGAAAGCAAAGAAATCATTGTGCCTTTTATGCCGGCTACTCCAGTACCGGACTTCACTTATACTATTCCCAAAACAGGTGACAAAAAGAAGTTGTTAGATCTGGCATGGAAAAACCTGGAATACTATAAAGCTGAATTCGATAGGAAAAAACAAATTACAAATCCGGAACAACACCGAAAGGAATTGCTTGAACGTATGCAGGCAGACCTTCGCCTGAACCGCTTACCGGTAAGGATAGAAGCATTTGACAACTCCAACATTCAGGGAAAATTTGCCGTGAGCGCCATGCCGGTTTTCATTGACGGCAAACCCGAAAAAAAAGAATATCGCATATTTAACATACGCACGGTGGAGGGGTCCGATGATTATGCCATCATGAAGGAAGCCGTTCGAAGGCGCTATGAGCGGGTGCTGAAAGAACAATTGCCCTTGCCTGACCTTTTGGTGATTGACGGCGGAAAGGGACAGCTAAACGCTGCCGTTGAGGCATTGAAAGAATTAAACCTTTACGGAAAATTTGCCGTGTTGGGCATAGCCAAACGCTTGGAAGAAATTTATTTTCCGGAAGATCCTTTGCCGATTTATTTGGATAAAAAGTCACCGACGCTGAAAGTAATTCAGCAGATTCGTGATGAAGCCCATCGCTTCGGAATAAAGCACTATCGCAAAAAACACTTAAAGAATCTGGTGTTCACCGAACTTACCTGCATCCCCGGCATTGCCGACAAAACAGCGGAAAAATTGTTGCTGGCTTTCGGTTCGGTGGAGGATATTAAAAATGCCGATTTGGAAGAATTGGTTAAATGCATAGGAAAAGCAAAAGCCGGGGCCGTTTATCGTTTCTATCATCCTGATGTTCGCCCATGAAAAAAAAGCACGGCCTGTATATTCACATTCCGTTTTGCAGCAAGGCCTGTTCTTATTGCGATTTTCATTTCTCCACCAATCTGAGATACATGCGACAAATGTGTTCTGCCATCAGGAAAGAAATGGAAATGCGCAGGGAAGAATGGGCGGATAAGGAATTGGTCAGTATTTATTTTGGCGGTGGAACGCCGGGTTTGTTGCCCGAAAACGAGCTAAAAGAATTTTTTTTATTGTTTGAAGGGCTCCGCCTGCTTGATGATGTTCGGGAAATAACGTTGGAAGCCAATCCTGAAAACATTTCCAAAGAAAACATAACGCTATGGAATTCCCTGGGTATAAACCGCGTCAGTTTGGGCATACAATCATTATATGACAGTGAACTGGAATGGATGAGGCGTTCGCATAATTCAGAACAAAGCATACGGGCACTGAATCTGCTTCAGGATTATTTTAAGGGCACCCTGACGGCCGACATTATTTTCGGGACTCCTTTTTTGAATTTGGAGATGCTGGCAAGTGAGTTGGATATCCTTACTGCATATCCATTACAGCATTTGTCTGCTTACCAATTGACCGTGGAGCCCAAAACCCTGTTGCAAAAAGAAATTCAAAATCAAAAAATTAAAATTTCAGATGAAGATACGATAGCGGAACAATTTTTGTTTATTCATGATTTTTTGGAAAGTAAAGGGTATGAGCACTACGAAATTTCGAATTATGCAAAGCCCGGATACAGGGCCATTCACAATTCCCTGTATTGGCAAGGGGAATCTTATTCCGGATTTGGCCCCTCGGCTCATTCCTACGACGGAATAATAACACGAACAAAAAATATCGCAAATAACCATGAATACATGCGGTTGGTCGTTCAAGAAGGTAAGCCGGCGGAAACGGAATTACTGGATGAAAGGCAAAGGTTTAACGATTTTGTCCTCACGCATATCAGAACAACGGATGGTATTGACCTTAATGAAGTTGAAAAAAAATTCACTTCCGATAAAAAAAATCACATCTTGAAAACAATAAAAGATTTTCCTTCTGATTGGTTTATAATTGAAGAGAGTGCTGTTTCGCTAAGTGTTAAAGGCATGCTCTTTTCCGATTTTATTTCGGAAAAAATTTTTCTTTGAAAAAAGATGCAAGTTCAATGAATAAATATTTTCTTTAAATTTAAGTCATGTATTTTAAAAAGTTAACCGGATTTATTTACTTAACGATATCATTTTGTATTTGCCTTCACTCTCAGACGCTTCTGTGGCATCATAAAATCGGAATGCACAATTATAATGAATATGCAGCTCAAATAAGCATCGACCAAAACGGCAACATGTATCTGGCAGGCCAATTTGAAGCTGTCCTTGATTTTGATCCCGGTCCGGCCACATACAGTTTACTTTCCATGGGGGCTTCTGATTTTTATGTTGCGAAGTATGATCCGTCAGGTAACTTTCAATGGGTAAAAACTTACGGAAATATTTTTCAGGACATAGCGCATTCCATAACCACAGATCAGCAGGGAAATATTTATGTGACCGGTGAATTTGACGGCGTGGTGGATTTTAATCCTCCTTTCGGTTATACCGTACAAAGTAACGGGCCCGGCAACGGATTTCTTTTAAAACTGGATGCCGGCGGAAATTTCCAATGGGTAAGGACATTTAAAAGCAATCAAAAGAATATCGGAATGAAAGTAAGAACTTCTCCCGACGGAAAGGTTTGGGTAGTGGGAAATCTCAGCGGGATAACCCTTTTTGATGGGGCAAGCCCTTCTCAAACCATCACTACTTCGGGAAATTATGATGCTTTTTTTGTAGCATATACTCCTTCAGGAAACTACATTACTTCGGGCTGTGTGGGAGGAAGCGATAATGATTATGGAAAGTCATTGGCTTTTGATTCCAACGGCAACCTGTATTTTCTTGTTGAATTTTATTCTTCGTTTTGTGATGCCGATCCCGGAGCCGGCACTTCCATGTTTACGAATTATGGCGGATCCAGCAACATTTTGTGCATAAAATTAAGTTCAACGGGAAATTTTATACAGGCACATGCCCTTGGCGGCATGTATGATGAATATGCGCATGATATTAATGTTAAATCGAACGGCGATGTTTTCATATGCGGTTCATTTTCTTCTCCTTCAATTGATGCTGATCCGGGGCCAAATCAGTTTTTATTATATAATTCAAATCCGGGCGTACCTGAGGGTTTTGTTTGCCGTTGGTCCTCCGGAGGCCAATTGGTATGGGCTTTCAGTATAGGCAATTTAGGCGTGGACGAATGTCTGGGTATCAATTTTGATAATGCCGGAAATATTCTGGTAAACGGGTGGTATGATTGGATAGTTGACATGGATCCCGGTCCCGGGGTTTTTAATTTAAGTTCATTGGGTTCACAAGACGGCTTTCATCTCTTGCTTAAAAACGACGGTTCATTTCTGAATGCCTTAACACATGGTTCAAGTGATTATTGTGATGAAATTTATTGTGGCGTAAGCAATGATTATAATCAGATAGCTACCAACGGTAACGGGGTGGTATATTGTACTTCTGTTTCCGGCGGAACAAACATCGTGATCATGAACGGAACACCTCAACAGGTTCAGTTCGCATCTTACGGTGGCATGGATATAGTCAATTTTAAGTATTCCTACAACCTCTTAACAGGCACTCCGGATAATAATCAAAATATTTTTGATTCTCCGATTGCGTTTCCTTCAGTTTTTGAAAATAAAATAAGCATAAATTCAACATTTATAGGCCCGGAATCAAAATGGATTTTGTATAATTCCGAAGGCAAAATCATGCTTTGCGGAAATTCATTCAATACACAGGAGATTAATACTGAGGAAATACCTCATGGAATTTATTTGTTGTATGTTGAAAAGGGTGATAAAAAATTTAAACAAAAATTAGTTAAACACTGATTTTCGGAATTCAACCGTTAAGGTTCAAAACGATATCCAACACCCCTGACGCTGAGGAAATGCATGGGTTCCGAAGGAGTGTCCTCAAAAATTTTCCGGTAGTTCAATATAAAATTATCAATGGTCCTTAGGCTTCCTGTCTCGCCATTTTCCCAGCAAGCATTGTAAATCTCTTCTCTGGAGAGCGTCTTTCCGGCATGCACTACCAAAAATTTCAATACATGATTCTCTTTGTTACCTAAGGAAAATTCCGTGCCTTTCTTATTCCAAACCCTGTAGTTTTGAAAATCCATTTTGCCGTTTTTAAATTCAAAAACTGAAATGTCCTCCTGCAGTTTTATCAACGGTTTTATTCTTTCCAGACGGAGAATAATTTCATCCAGGTCGTAGGGTTTGGTAATATAGTCGTCAGCACCGAGCCTCAGGCCTTTGACTTTATCTCCCGATTCGATGCGGGCTGTGGTGAACAGTATTCGCAGTTTAGGATGAATGTTTTTAAATATTGCATATGCATCAAAGCCCTCGCCGTCGGGAAGCATTACATCCAGTAACATCAGGTGGATTTCATGCTTATGACGCATCAACAATTCTTGGGCTTTGGAAAGGCTGTGAGCCCAGAAAAAAGCGTAACCTTCAAATTCCAAACCTGCCTTTAATGCCTTGGCAATAGAAGCCTCATCTTCCACCAACAACACTCCAATTTTCATGAAGCGTATATTCAATTATACTTCAGGCGTTTGGACATTATTTTGCAAACGTTACCGAATACCTGTCCGGGCGAGAACCTTCTCCAGTTAAAATCATCCAACTCTCCTCCGGTGTTGATATAATAATCCAGATGAATTCTTTTCATTTCCCGAATCACGTGTTCGCGGAAGTTCAGCAAAACAATCCATCCTTCCTCGCCAATGTCGTCGAACCATTCTTCGTAATAACTCTCATCACTATAATGAAAATTCAATACATTTTCTCCAATCAAAATATATTTATTTATTCCATGTCTTAACAGGCAATCCACAATTTCCCTTTTTAAAAACATAATGTCGTTATTAAGTGCATCGTTCCATTCACCCATCATTTCAATAATGCAATATTTTTCTACATAATCCACAAACAGGATTTTAATGTAGAGGGTTTCGCTGCCGATGGAGTCCCACTGGGGGTGAATGGCGTAATTATAAATTTTGTTCGTGAATTCAAATTCTGAATATTCCCTTCCGAAAAAAGGGGAAAGCTCGTCTTCCGATGCTATATAGAGGTGCCTCCAGGAATAGTATGGTTCAATTTCATGCATGCTGTTTTTCAAAAAAAGCCATCAGTTTTTCAGCCAGTTCTTTGCCTATGCGTTCCTGGGCTTCAAGCGTGGAAGCGCCAATGTGCGGGCTCAACGAGGCATTGGGGTGCCTGAGCAAATCCGGATTGGGAGCGGGCTCATTTTCAAACACATCCAGGCAGGCATGGGCAGCTTTGCCCTGTTGGAGCGATTTTAAAAGGGCACTTTCATCTATAACCCCTCCGCGTGCGGCATTTATAATGATGACTCCGGATTTCATCAAAGAAAATTCTTTTTCCCCGATGAGCTTGCCTGATGGTACATGCAGGGTAATAAAATCCGATTGTGTTAAGACCTCCTCAAGGGAAATTGTTTTAATGTTGACTTTTGGATTTACTCCGTGAATGGGAATTACGATGGTTGCTTCAGAAATATATGGGTCGTGGGTAATAACTTTCATACCCAGCCCCAGAGCCATGGAAGCCACTTGCTGACCGATACGCCCGAAGCCGATGATGCCAAGGGTTTTGCCCAATACTTCACGACCTGCTGAATACTTTTTTTTCAACTCATTGAATTTATCATGTCCATCCGTGGGCATGGAACGGTTGCTTTGATGTAAAAAGCGAACTGCCCCGAGTAGATGAGCCATCACTAATTCTGCCACCGACCGTGATGATGCCGCAGGAGTATTGATTACTTCAATTCCTTTGCTTTTGGCATATTCCACATCAATGTTGTCGGTTCCCACACCGGCTCGGGCGATAATTTTCAAATAGGGGCAGGCATCGATGATATCTTTCGTTACTTGCGTAGCACTTCTGACGACTAGCGCAGAAATTTTATGTTGCGATAAATAATTTGAAAGTTCGGCCTGGGGTACTTTTTCGGTTATCACAATAAAGCCATTGCTTTCCAGCATGGCTTTGGCCGAAGCTTCAATTCCGTCGTTGGCTAATATTTTTATTTTTTGCATGAACTATGAAGCATATTTTTTTTCAAATTCCTGCATGGCTTCCACCAACACTTCTACGCTCTCCAGTGGCAAGGCATTATAAAGTGAAGCCCTGTATCCGCCCACATCCCGATGTCCCTTGATCCCGCTGATGTTGTATTGCTTCACCCATTCATCGAACAAAGGTTCATATTCCGGTTTGGTGGTCACAAAACAAACATTCATGCGGCTTCGGTCTTCTTTTTCTACCGTCCCTTTGAAGCAGGTATTACGGTCTATTTCCTGATACAACATTTCGGCTTTCTTTTTGTTGCGTTCTTCAATCCATGAAATGCCGCCATTACGTTTCAGCCACCTTAAGGTTAACAACGTCACATAAACCGGAAACACCGGAGGCGTATTGTACATGCTTTCCCCTTTGATGTGTACCCGGTAATCGAGCATAGAAAGCATTTTGCGCCCGGTTTTTCCCAGAATGTCTTTTCTGACCATCACCATGGTGCAGCCTGCAGGCCCCATATTTTTCTGGGCTCCGGCATAGATCAAGGCAAATTTTTTGGCGTCCACTTTTCGGCTGAAGATGTCGGAACTCATGTCGCACACCATAGGCACAGGGGAATCGGGAAATTCAAACATTTCCGTTCCGTAGATGGTGTTGTTGGAAGTACAATGAAAATAATCGGCATCAGAGGGAATGGTGTAGTTTTTGGGGATGTAGGTAAATTTTTTATCCTCCGAAGAAGCAATTACTTTTACATTTCCCAGGATAGAGGCTTCTTTAATGGCTTTGCTTGCCCACACTCCCGTGTTCAGGTAAGCGGCGTAACCGTTTTCTGTCAGCAAATTGTAGGGGACCATCGCAAATTGCAAGCTGGCTCCTCCGCCCAGATATAATACCTCATACTCATCACCGACTTCAAATAGTTCTTTTACAATCTGCCGCGCCTCATCCATTACTTTCACATAATTTTTGCTGCGGTGTGAAATTTCCAGCAACGACAGGTTCAGGTTGTCGAAATTAATACATGCCTCGGCGGCTTCCTGAAGCACTTCCTGAGGCAAAATGCCCGGCCCCGCACTGAAGTTGTGCACTTTTTGCGTTAAGGTTTTCATAATTTATTTTCAAAATTAAGGTTTTTTTTACCGCTTCGGATAATGGCACACCGGCCGTCTTTAAATTTAACGAAAATATTACCTGATACATCAGTTTTGACTTCTGAAAGGTTTGATATCTTATTGGAATTCCTAACGTCATATAACAACATTTCTTTTGAATTTTCTATTTGAACAATGCCCTGAGGGAAAATTTCTGCTTCCCCTTCGCTCTCCAGCAGGGGGGTTCCTGCGGCATCCAAAATAATCACTTTGTCGCGGCTATCTTCTTCAGAAATCAGAACATAGGCACCATGAAGTTTTTCGATTCTTTGAGCATTTTTTTTATGCACGAATTTATTCCTTGATAAGTCGAAAATCCTGTATTCATTTTTATTGTTCCTGCAAACAGACTGGTAAAGAAATCCCGCATCCGTTATAAGCCAGTTTTTTGGAGGTGAATGGATGCGTACTCCTTTAGCATTGATAAAATCCTGATTTTTATTGTCGGCGGGCCGCAATGAAAGCCAATTCCCGTTACCCGATTTTAAAAATGCCGTTTCCCTGTCGGCTTCTGAATACCAGCTAGCCAAAGTGCAGCGCTCTGCAGCATGGTAATAAATTCCGGAATGTTCCGACTCAAAGCACATGAACAATTTCATATTTTCGGCATACCTTCGGATTTGAATATATTTTGGCTCCAGTTCCCATTTTCCTTGGGCGTTCAAAATGCCGAATTTTCCGTTTTTCGATGCAATGGCAAATCCGTCTTTGAAATTACTCACCGCAGTAGCTTCTGTTTCAAACATCTGATATTCAACGTTGATTAAACCGTATTTTTCTTTTTTTCTGAAATGGAATATGCCATCCCCTGCTTCGGTAATTTCATCAAAATCAAAGGCAGTTCGTGCGTTGGCTCTTTCATCAAGCAGGGCATAAGCATTGTTTTTTTGTGCGATGTATTTACCGCAACGTGCCAATATGATTTTTGAAAAGGTATCGGAAACAATACTGCCATCGGTAAAAATGAAATACCAGAAACCTTTGAAATCTTTCACTGCAGCGAATAATCCATTAAAACCCTCCGACTCTGAACAGGGCAGGATTGGAATAATATTCAAACGGGAATCGATGAATTTCAAAGTGTCGTTTTTTTTCAGGTATCCGGGGCCGTTTTCGGAAGGCAGGACGATTTCATCATACAGCGGATGCAAAATTTGCAAGCAATTCGTGTCCATCACGCCTACGCCAGCGCTGTCTTCATATACCACGTAAGGGGATGGATTATATCGTATATATTGCAAAACACTTTGATTATAAGGAAAGGCGGGATGGCGTGTGATGAATTCCTCCGGTTTTTCACCATTTTTCACCGACACAAGAAAATATTCCAGCCAGGCCTTTGAGGTAATTTTTTCATCGGGAAAACGGCGAATGAAGCGGGCCCAGCAGGTAGTGTCGGCCATATGTTTGCAAATGGAAAATAACTCCGAAAGAGCTTGAGGGCGATAGGGATGATGGGGGAATTTTTCCAGGAAAGCATAATAATCATTAGTAGTTTTTCCGGAGGTAAGAAACAAATATTGTTGATTGTGATAAAGCTGTCTGAAATTTTCCAAATCGGGGTTAAGCGGATAGCGCAGGATATACATATAGGTAGTATCGGGATGCCCGTGTTTAACACAATAATCATAAGCAATTCGGCTTCGTTCGATGATTACTTCCCGGAGCAGGGCAGTAGGAGCCAAATAATATTGTTCCAGGAAATGGTCGTAAGCCGGCAGTTCCTTTTTTTGTTTTAATTTATTCCACTCTGTCAGGGAAAGATGGTTGATTTGGTTTTGTATGGAAGCGGTGGAAATTTCGAATCCATTAATTTTTTTAAAGTAACCTGAAGGAATCCCGGTAAAAGCCCGGTTGGCAAAAAGTATGGCCGAGTCGGGCTGGTGGAAGGGATTGTCGTTGCGCCCGTAAATAATGGAGAGCCCATAAGCAGCAGAAGGATTTTTTGATTTATTCCACAGGGAATGAAATTTTTTACGGGCATCAAAGTAATTATATTCGTTTAGTGAACGGTAAGCGTTTTCAAGTTTTTTTTGAGAACTCAAAAAAAGTATTTTCAGGTAAACAACAATTAAAATAAAGCGTTTCATGAATGCAAATAAAAACTTGGTAAATTTACGCAGTGTTTGGTGTAGGCAGAATAATATTTATCTTGATTTTTTTAACCGTTTTTATTGCAGGTATGGTTTATGCATACCGAAGCGACGCAGCCGTTAACCGTGAACAATACGGAAGCAATTACGGATTATTCCTTGGAATTATCTTTTTTTTATTGCTTTTGTATTTGTTTGTGAAGTATTTTTAAGAATTAATAAATAATTGTTTATCCGAATTTTCGGTACACTTTATAAAATATTATCGGGAATACAAACATAGTAAAAAACGTAGCCGATAATAATCCCCCGATCACTACAATTGCCAGGGGTTTTTGCGTTTCAGAACCTATTCCGGTTGACATAGCCGCCGGAAGCAGCCCAATCATGGCCATTAATGCAGTCATCACGATGGGCCTGATTTTTTGTTTTACTCCATGATGGATGGCTTCTCGTAAAGGCATTCTGTTTTCAAAATTTCGTTTGAAAATTTGTGTCAGTAAAACTCCATTTTGAATGCAAATGCCAAGTAAGGCAATAAATCCCACACCTGCAGAAATACCGAAATTGATTCCGCTGATAAATAATAATGCTATTCCCCCCACAATACTAAAAGGCACATTCAACAGAACCAACAATGAATCTCGGGCGTTACCCAACATGATAAAAAGAATAATAAAAATTCCTAATAAGCTAATCGGAATTACTTTTGTTAAAGTGGAAGATGCCCTGACTTGATTTTCAAATTCTCCTACCCACTCAATAGTATAGTTTTTTGGAAAGGTGATTTTATTTACTTCATTTTGTGCGTCTTTGATGGTACTTCCCAAGTCTCGTTCACGTACTGAGAATTTTACGGCAATTATTCTTTTATTTCCATATCTGTAAACAAAAGCAGGCCCAGTAATTTTTTCAAATCTTGCAATCTCTTTTAAAAGTATTTTAGCGCCGGATATGGTGGGGATCCTAATGTTCATTATATCTTCTTCCGTGCTTCTGAATTCAGGCTGAAAACGCAAACAAATATCAAATTTTTTTTCTCCTTCATATAACATGGATGCTGATTTTCCGCCTAAGGCCATTTCGATGACTGCATTTGCATCAGCAGCCCTTACTCCGTAAGCAGCCATTTTATCCTGATCCAATAAAATTCTAAATTCGGGCTGTCCGATATTCTGTAAAATTCCGGCATCTTTAATTCCCGGAATATTTTGTATTTTATTTAACACCAACTTAGCCAATGAATCCAAAACCGACAAGTCATTGCCTATAATTCGGATGGCATTATTTGCTTTAACGCCCGCAACGGCCTCGGCTACATTATCAATGACGGGTTGGGAATAATTAAAATCTATGCCTTGAATTTCTGAAAGATCTTGGTCTATTTCGTTTATCAATTCATCCAATGTCTTTTTCTTTGGCCATTTTTCTTTGGGTGTTAGGTTAACCTGAATTTGTACGAAATTAAAGCCGTTCGGGTCGGTACCGTCATTTGACCTTCCAATTTGATTCAGAATTTCTTCAACTTCAGGGAATTTCATTAGTTTATCTTTAATGATTCTCGTAGTTTTAATGGATTCATTCAAAGAAGCGGACATCGGGAGCTTTGCCGTAATCCATAAAGCACCCTCGTTTAATTGTGGTAAAAATTCACTTCCGAGGAACCTTGATGATATTATACTCAACACAAAGATAAGTATTACAAAAATTAAAATAAGTTTTGATTTTTTAAAACACCAGACAAAATAATTATAAAATTTATTTTGTATCCATTCTACGAATAAATTTTTCTTTTCTTTTACATTTTTAGTCAAAATTAAACTAATCAAAGCGGGAATTAAAGTTAAAACAAAGATCAATGCTCCTAATAAAGCAAATCCTAATGTAAAAGCTAACGGAGAGAACATTTTTCCTTCCACTTTTTCAAATGAAAAAATGGGAATAAGGGCAGTTATTATAATTAATTTTGAAAAAAAAATTGCTTTTCCCGATTCAATGCTTGTCCTTCTGATTAATCCGGCTTTTATCATTTTATTAAATCTGAACATTCCTTTATCATGAGCTAGATGGTCTAGTGCTACAAATACGCTTTCTACCATCACAACCGCACCATCAATAATAATTCCAAAATCAATAGCTCCTAATGACAAAAGATTGGCACTCATTCCTTTTAACTTTAACATAATAAAGGCAAAAAGCAAAGACAAAGGGATAATTATTCCAACGATTAAAGTTGCCCTCCAATCGGCAAGAAAAATTAAAACGATTAAGGTTACCAGTACAATACCTTCTCCTAAATTCGTTAAAACAGTTTTAGTGCAGAAACTCATTAATTTATCCCTGTCATAAAATGGAATTATTTTAGTATCGGAGGGCAGAATATGTTGATTGAGTTCTGCAATTTTAGATTTTACTTTATTTAATACATCTGAAGAATTTTCATTTTTTCTCATTACAATGATTCCTTCAATTACATTATCCTCATTATTTCTACCAGCCTGTCCAACTTTCGGAAAAAATGATTCTTTAACTGTACCTAAATGTTTTACAAGAATAGGATTACCATTAATTTGATCCACTATAACGTTTTCCAGTTCCCGGATATTATTAATCAATCCGATACCCCTGACAACAAATGCCTGATTGTTTTTTTCTATAACATTCCCGCCCACATTAACATTGGCTTTTGTTAATGCCTCATAAACATCTATAGGTGTAAGATCAAATCTTGATAATAAAATAGGATTCAGTTGCACTTCATAAATTTTTTGTTCTCCGCCGAACGAAACCACATCGGCCACGCCGGCTACGCTTTTTAATTCTTTTTCAATGGTCCAGTTTTGCAAGGTAGTTAATTCTCGTATTGTTCTATATTTACTGCTCAGAGTATATCTGAATATTTCACCCGTAGGGCCATACGGCGGCTGAATTTCCGGGTCAACATCATTAGGCAAGGATATGTTTTTTAATTGATTGTTCACCTGTTGCCTGGCATAAAAATCATCTACATCATCGTCAAAAATGATGGTAACAATTGACAGGCCAAACATGGAAATTGAACGCACACTTGATTTTTTCTGAACCGGGTTCATGGCCAATTCAATGGGAATGGTAACAAATCGTTCTACTTCCTCGGAACTTCTGCCCGGCCATTGCGATACAATAATTATTTGTGTGTTGGTTACATCAGGAAAAGCTTCAATAGGAGTTTTAAAAAAACTCAATAAACCCCAAATGGTCATTATTAAAGTTCCAAAAATTACCGTCCATTTATTTTTTATTGAAAATGTTATGATGCTGCTAATTAAATTTCCCATATTTATTTTATTATTCGTTATTAACTATTGCATCATATAATAAAAGATTTCCTTTAGAAATTAGAATTTCTCCTGTGTTCACACCTGAAGCAATATAGACCTTATCACCCGATTTATTTAAAATTTCAATTTTTCTTGGCTCTATATTACATTTGCCTTTCCATATTAAAACATAATTTTTACCATTATCAAATACGATATTTTTAGAATTAATGTATTTAGAAATTATATTATTTTTTATGTGTATTTTAACTCTGGCGTACATTTCCGGCTTTAGTATATGTGATTTGTTGTTTATTTCAATGGCAATTTTCATGGTTCTGGTATTTGGATCGAGTATTTCGAAAATTTTATCAATTTTTCCACTAATCAGTGTGTCCGGATATGCAATGGTTTCTATAGAAGCGGTCTCACCCAATCTGATTTTACTCATGTCGGATTCATATACATTAGCAATTACCCATAATTTATCAATGTCGGCTATTGCCATAATTTCCTCATTGTTGTCCGATCGTATTTGCATTCCTCCGGTGATATTTTTCGATACAATATAGCCGCTGATGGGAGATTTTAATGTATAAGTTCCTGACTCATTTATATGATATATTTTAAAAATTGCTTTTAATCTTTTTAATTCAGCTTCTGTTTTCTCTACTTCTTTTTGAGCAGACATAAATTCTTTTTCGGAGATTAATTTGCTTTCAAACATATCTTTTGCAACATTTAAATTTTTGATAGCAACAAGATGGTCGGCCTCAGCATTTGACAATTCTTTTTCAAATTCGGCCACATCCCCGCTTATTATTTCTACGAGTGGTTGGCCTTCTGTTACATAATCTCCTAACTCAACGAAAATATTTTTTATTATACCGCTGATTAGGGGAAATATTTTTGTGTATTTAGAGGGAATAGCTTGAATTTTGCCTCCCAGGAAAAGTTCATTTTCAAGATTTCCTGATTTTACGGTATCAAAGGTTAAAAACTTCATCATGCTGTCTTTAACACAGAATATATTATTATTACTTTTTGTATCTGCATTTTTATTCTTATTTCCACATGAGGCAAATAAAATCATGTGTATAACCATTATTAATTTAGATAAATTATTCATATATTTTTATTGATTTTGTTCCGGTTAAAAAGTTTATATATTCTATTTGACAGAAGTATTCGGCCAATAAATTATAATAATCTTGTACGGCATTAATATAACTTTCAAAAAAATCGGCATATTCATATACCTGAATATATCTTTTTTTAAAGTTTTCACTCATTCCGTCTTTCACATGATCAAATTTTATGATAAAATCTTTTTTAGTATTAATTATAAGTTCATTTGTTTTTAATAAGTTTTTATAAGCTGCAACTAATTCATTTTTTATGGATGATTCTTTCTGTTTGAGTTCAGCTTCAATTTGCCTCATTGTAAATTCCGAGGATTTAATAAATCCTTGATTTTGATTAAATACCGGTAATTGAAAATTGATATTAATGGCAGAGTAATTTTGAATAAAATTACCTGCCTTGTCGAAGGTATAACCAATTTGCAAATCAGGAAATCTTAATGATTTTTGGTATCTGTAATTTTGCTTTGCGTAATCATAATTTAATTTTAAAATATCTAAATCTTTTCTGTATTTTAATGAACTATCAATTAATGAATTAATTGTGACATTTTCTATTTTTAAAATATTTTCATAAGGCATCACTATTATGTAATTAAGATCCATTGACAATCCTGTATAAACAGATAAATCTTTTTTTAATTGATTGATCTCATTAAAGATTAATTGAGATGACTTTTGTAAATTAAAATACACCGAACGTAATCGAAATACATCCTTTAAGGATACATTTCCTTTCTCTAACTGAACCTCATAGCTTTTTATTAAGGGTTCAAATTCGTTAATTTCATTGTTCAATATCTCATAAATTTTTTCATTATAATATAATTTATAATAAGCGGTGTGTAGTTGAAAAAATAATTCTGAAATTAACAATTCAAATTCTGTTTTAGCTATTTCTGTGTTTATTTTTTGAAGGTTGATAAATTTAGACCGTTTCCCTGCCGTTTTAATTAATTGTTGAACTTGGAAAATGTATTCACCTTCGTTGCTAAAATCAAAATACTTTTTATTATTGGAATTATATATATTTTGTTCAATTAATATTTCCGGATTATCATAAAGTGAATACTGTTTTATCAATGCTTTATTTAATTCTATATTATATTTCTTAGATAATAATATAAGATTATTTTTAATTAAAAGTGAATCTATTATTTTGATTGTAAGATTTGTTTGTGATGATATGATGTTTATATTTATTAATAGAAATAAACAATTAACTATTTTCATATATTTTAAATTATAATATTGACTTTTTTATTTTTCAAATTATTTAAAATTAATTCCATCCTCCTCCCAGTGCTCTGTATAAATTAATATATGATATAAATAATTGTTTTCTAATTTCAATCAATTCATAAACAAATTCTAAATAA
Source organism: Bacteroidia bacterium (assembly GCA_026415195.1). Taxonomy (GTDB): domain Bacteria; phylum Bacteroidota; class Bacteroidia; order B-17B0; family Aurantibacillaceae; genus JAOAHO01. Next base: position 24,902 of record JAOAHO010000021.1, read on the forward strand.
TCTCTTTGCGTTAACAATACTTCCATATAATCAGCCCTTGCATTTTTAAATAAATTTAAAGAAATATCAATAGAATTTTTTAATGCTTCGGTTTGATTAAATTTAGCATTAAAATTATTCGTTAAATTTTCCAGGTTATTTAATTCATTATTTACTTCAAAATAAGCATTCAATACTTTTTGTTCATATTCAATTACACATTTATTTTTATTTGCAATTGAATTAAAATAATTTGCTTTTATGGCATTTCTGTTTACCAAAGGAGTAATTAAATCTCCGGCAATACTTAATAAAATTGATTCAGGTAGTTTAAAAAAATATGAAGTATGATTAGAGTTTATTCCTGCCATGCCCGTTAATTTTATTGAAGGTAATAATTCTGCCTTAGCTGATTTTTTTTCAAATAAAGCAGCAATTAATTCCATCCTTGCTTTTCTAATATCGGGCCTGTTATTTAATAAACCGGATGGAATTCCTGTTTTTATTTTAAAAGATGAGGGATTGTTTAGTAGATCTAAACTTCTTTTTATATTGAATGGATATTTACCCGTTAAATAACATAATTTGTTTTCAATTATTTTGATTTTTTGCTTAATGTAATGTGTTAAGCTGATATTTTTATATAATTCAGCTTCAAATCTTTTTACCGCTAATTCAGTAGTTCGTGCAGCGTCCTTTTCTTGTTTTATCATCCCTAAGGCATTATTAATTATTTCTATATTTTTTTGAGTAATTTCTAATTGATTATCAAGCGCCATAAGTTCATAATATAATTCTGATATTTCCGTAACCAATCTAGATACCAACAAATTTTTACCTTCAAGGGTAGAATAGTACTTATATATTGCGGCTTTCCTTAAATTCCTGAGTTTTTTCCATACATCAATTTCCCATGAAAATGATGTTCCTAAAAGGAGATCGGGTAATGGTTGAGAAAAATGATTATTATCAGGTAGCAGTAAATTTTCTTCTACCGATTTTTTTATGGTATATTTTCCGTTTTTTTCAAATGAGGATGAACCTACGATATTTAAAAATGGCAAATAATCTGCTTTTTTTATTCGAATATTGTTTTTTGCAATGTTAATTTCCTGAAGGAATATTTTCAATTCCAAATTATTTTTTAATGCAGTATCAATAATGGATATTAGATCACTGTCATTTAAAAATAATTTCCATTTAAAAGTTCCCATACTAAGCGTATCTGAGGAAATATTTTTTCCGTAATTATCCGGTAGATTTATTTTTTGTGATAATTCTGGATAAGGTGCATTAACACATGATGCTAATATAATTGTTATTAATATAAATCTGTATAATTTCCTCATATTTTAATTATTAGGTTCATCATCAACAGGAAATGAATCGGTAAGATGAACGAATGCTTCCGACAATGATTCGTCCTCTTCACCCTTTATTAACTTTTTATTTTTTGCAATTGAACCGAATATATAGTACAGTCCCGGGATTATAAGAATTCCGAATATTGTTCCGAACATCATTCCTCCTAATGAAGCAATGCCGATGGTTTGGTTTCCCACAGCGCCGGCTCCTTTAGCTAATGCCAGAGGAATAAGTCCGGCAATAAATGCAAATGATGTCATAATAATTGGCCTGAATCTTAATTTAGCGCCTTCAAGTGCCGCTTCGATTATAGGCTTGTTTTCTTTCCGATGTTTTTGATTTGCAAATTCAACAATTAATACGGCATTTTTACCTAATAAGCCGATTAGCATTATCAGTGCTACCTGCGTATAGATATCATTTTCAAGGCCTAATGATCTTACCAAAAAAAATGATCCGAAAATTCCCGGTATAATGGAAAGCAATACAGCAAAAGGCAAAATAAAACTTTCATATTGTGCAGATAATACTAAATAAACAAATAATATTACAGTAATAAAAATATAAACCGATTCGTTCCCCCTTTCTGCTTCGTCCTTTGACAGAAAAGCCCAATCTATTCCGTATCCTTGAGGCAATTTTTCGTGAGCTGTTTTGTTTATGATATCAATTACTTCTCCGCTACTGTATCCTTTTGAAGGTTCGCCTCTGATGGATGAAGTAGGATAGAGGTTGTATCTGTTTATTTCATTGGCATCCTGGATTTTTTTCAATTTAACCATTGAGGAGAGGGGAACCATTTTATCGAATTTGTTTTTTACCCAAATGTCTTTTAAATCCGTAGGATTTTTTCTGTATTTTGGATGTGCTTGTACAAATACTTTAAAATACCATTGATACTTAATAAAACCTAATTCATAGGTACTTCCAATGTAAATAGATAAAGTATTCATGATGTCATTAATACTGACACCCTTTTGCATGGCAGCGTTATTATCGATTATTAATTCGTATTGCGGATAATTGGCACTAAAAAAAGTAAAAAGGCCGGTTATTTCTTTTCTCTTTTTTAATTCATTCATAAAATCGTTGTGAACCTGTTCTAATTTCTTATAATCACCCGAATTTGTTTTATCTAGTAATTGAAGTGCGAATCCGCCGGCCGCTCCGTAGCCCGGTACAGATGGAGGTTCAAAGAATTCAATGGTAGCACCGGGAAAATATTTTGTTATTTTTTTTAATTCATGAATAATATCTGCTACATTTCTTTTTCTCTCATTCCAGTGTTTTAAGTTAATAATACATGTGCCGGCATTTGATCCCCTTCCTTCAGTCAGTATTTCATAACCGGCATAGGATGATACCGATTGCACTTCAGGAATTTTTGAAATCAAATCCTGAAGCTTTTTGGTGATTCCGTAAGTCCTTTCCAAAGTTGAACCAGGTGGTGTTTGGATAATGGTGTATATGGTTCCCTGGTCTTCTGACGGTATAAAGCCGGAGGGCATTTTATAAGTAACAACAAAAAATAGAAGTATAAAGCCAAATAGAAACGTAATGGTCAGCCATTTTTTAAAAATAATTCTTTGAAGAAATCGTATATATAATTCGGTTAATTTTGAAAAATAGAAATTGAATAAAGAAATGAATTTATCAAAAACATTGTGATTTTTATTATGTAATGAATCTTTTTTAAGAATCATAGCTGAAAGTACCGGAGTTAGCGTTAAAGCAACAATGGCTGATAATAAAATTGAAGAAGCCATTGTTACGGAAAATTGTCTATAAAACTGCCCCACCGGCCCTGATAAAAATCCGACAGGAATAAATACTGAGGCCATAATCAGTGTAATGGAAATAATGGCTCCGGAAATTTCCCCCAAAACCATTTGGACCGCTTTGTAAATTGAAATACCCGGGTTTGATTCCATTTTTGAATGAATGGCTTCAATTACCACTATGGCATCATCCACTACAATACCAATTGCCAAAACAATTGAAAATAATGTAATCATATTAATGGTAAGCCCCATGATTTTTACGAAGATAAAAGCACCTACCAACGAAACAGGAACGGCTAATATGGGTATTAGAGTTGACCTCCAATCACCTAAAAATAACAGTACAACTAAAGCAACCAATATAAAAGCATCTCTTAAAGTATGAAGTACACTTTCAATGGATGCATCTAAAAATTTTGAGATATCATAAGTTATTTCATAGTGCATGCCCGGAGGCAATTCAATTTCCAGTTCTTTTAGTTTTTCTTTAACCCTTTCTATGGTCTCATTGGCATTACTGCCATATGATTGTTTTAGGGCAATGGTTGCACAAGGATAATTTTTTCCTTCAATGCTTAAGCTTGAATAAATATCATAATATTCGCTCCCTAATTCTACATCAGCAATATCTTTTAATTTTAAAATTTCACCATTTGAATTGGAACGAATGATTACATCTTTGTATTGTTCGGGTTTGTTAAATCTTCCGATGTAAGTTAATACATATTCTAATGATTGGGATTCATACCCATCTGCCCTTCCCAATCTACCAGGTGTGCCAATGATGCTTTGTTTTGACAAGGCATCCATAACTTCTTCCGGAGAAATATTGTAAGCCCTCATTCTATCAGGTTTTAGCCAAATTCTCATGGCATATTGCCTGCTTCCCAACATATACCCCTGGCCAATACCATTAATTCTTTGTAATTCGGGTAAGATTTTTACATAGGCATAATTAAAAAGATAACGCATATTTGCGTTGGTATCTTTACTGTAAATGTTGATATTCATCAGCACACTGGGAATTAAAGGGGTGACGATAACACCTTCCCTTTGAACCAAAATAGGTAGCCGGTTCAAAACTGCTGAAACCCTGTTGTTCACATTAACCACAGCATCTCCCGGATCTGTTCCGGAATTAAATATTACCCGAATATTGGCTTCGCCCGAACTGGTGGCATCGGAAAGCATATACCTCATTCCCGGTACACCATTGATGGCTTGCTCCAAAGGTATTAATACCGACTCTGTTAATACTTTTGCACTTGCACCAGGATATGATGCTCTGACAATAACCATCGGTGGAGCAATTTCAGGAAATTGAGACGTAGGGGTATTTTTGATGGAAAGCGAACCTAAGAAAAGGATCAAAACTGAAATTACGATAGCTAAAACCGGCCTATGTAATAATTTACTAAACATAATATTTACTCGGTATAATTTTTTAATTGATGAATTAATATTTTAGGATCTGTTTCTTTATACTCCTTTAAAATTTCGCCATCTTTTATGTTTCTGATACCTTCTACAATAATTTTTTCATTTTCTTTCAAACCTTTTTTTATGATAAACAAATCCGGAATTTCATCTGCTACTTGTATTTCCCTCAAATGGACTTTGTTGTCATTACTAACGGTATAAACATATTTTTTCTCCAAAATTTCAAACGTTGCTTTTTGAGGAATTATGATGGCTGATTTATACGGAATTTCTAAAATGATATTTCCGGTTTCGCCATGTCTTAATAACTTCTCAGGATTTGGGAACGATGCCCTAAAAGCAATATTTCCTGCTTCGCTATCAAAATCTGCTTCAATGGTTTCAATCACTCCTTCATAAGGAAAAAATTCATTGTTTGCCATTAGTAATTTTACTTTTATAATGGAGTCGTGAGTAAAAGTTTTTTTAAAGTTCAGGTATTCAACTTCAGGCATATTAAAATAAACCCACAATTTGCTGATATCAGAAATGGTTGTCAGTACTTCTCCTTCATCAAGTAATGCTCCTAAACGAACATTGAATTTGTCCATTAATCCATCAAAAGGTGCTCTGATTTCGGTAAATGAATAATGGGCATCCGCTAAGGACAGTTCTGCCCTTGCCTTTTCTAATTTGGCTTTTACCAGTTTTAATTCATTAGGTGAAATCACATTTTTTTCGCTTAATTGCTTTGCATTTAAATATTCAATTTCTGCATATTCAAATTCTGCTTTCGCCTTATCTTTCTCTGCTCTATAAACATTAGGCAAGATCTGAAACATTATTTGGCCTTTTTTTACCGGCTTGCCCTCATCAACATAAATTTTTTCAAGATACCCTTTTTCCAGTGCCCTGATTTCTGTATGTTGATATGCTTTGACAACACATACATATTGGCGTTTAATTAAAGTATCCAATTTAATTACTCGGGTTACTATCGGCATTGCATCTTCTTCTGACTCTTGCTTACTTGATTGTTTACAAGACATGAATGCGACAATGAAAACAAATAATATTTTAGTTTTAATATTTTTTATCATATTATTAAATTTTTTTTTTAAAAAAGTGAAAGATTGGATTAGATTAAAAAAGAAAAAGATTCAGAAAATAGGAACTAATTCCTGAGATTATGAACGAAAAGAAAAAACTTGGTATAATAAAAGATAAGAGGGTGATTTTTGTAATAGAAAGATTGATAAATGATAATATTTGAAAATGAGATTTTTGATAAATGCTCTTTAATTAATAAGTTAAAATTTAAAGTATCCTCTTCATTATCATCTTCTTCAAAGAAATTCAAAAAATCATGAGTAAAGTGGTTCTCTTTCTTTAAATGAAAATTTTTATTTTTTTGTAAAAAATAATTATTAAGGGTTGAAAAATCCTGTAAAAAGTAAAAATCGTTAATCGTTACGTTGAATAAAATAGAAATAACAGATAAATAACTAAAAGGCCTGAATATTTTAATACTAAAAAATTTCAATGGTCCAAAATTATTACAAAAACTATAAAAAACTAAACACTTAACAAATTTTAAACTTTAGTTTCCAATTCCAAACACGCATGGTACTTTGTGAATATTCGGAATATTATTTTTTTTCCATGCGCTAATGCTGAGTGTTTTGATGAATTCGGATTGGGTTTTAAGCCCGGCACAAATGCTCAACAGAGAGTCTTCGGGAAGTGATTTTAGCAAGAACTCAAACATCTTTAGGTTACGGTATGGCGTTTCAATAAAAAAATGAGAATAAGAATCTTTTTGTATTTGTTTTTGAATATCAATTAATTTTTTTCTCAGGGCGTGGTTTTCTCTTGGTAAATATCCGTGAAAAACAAAGCATTGTGCATTTAAGCCCGAAGCCATGATGGCCATATAAACGGAGCCGGGCCCGGGCAAAGGAACCACTTTATATCCCGAAAGGTGTGCCTGGCGAACGACAGGATATCCGGGATCGGCCATGGAGGGAAGGCCTGCGTCGGATACCAGCCCGACGGATACTTTTTGTTTGAATAAATCCAAAACGCCTGCAGGCAGTTGAACATGATGTTCATTAAATTCTATCCATTGAATTTTTTCAAGATTAGGATGAGCACATTTTTTTAATAGTGTAAACAAAGCGCTTTTACTTTCCGTGACAAAATGTTGCAATGATCGGATGATGAATTTTTCGGCATCACACAAATAGTCGGGATTACATTCTTCATCAATGAAATTAGGGAGTAAATAAAGTGTAGGCCCGGAAGTCAGCATCAATAACTTAAAGTTTACGCATGCGTTGAATCAAAAGAAAATCGGCACACACCAGGGCGGCCATGGCTTCCACTACGGGCACCGCACGAATAGCCACACAGGGGTCGTGCCGGCCCTCAATCCGGATGGTTTGCGGATTCCCTTCCTTATCTACGGTTTGTTGTTCCTTACCGATACTGGAAGTGGGTTTAAATCCTACTCTGAAAACCACGGGCATGCCGTTGGTAATTCCTCCTTGTACGCCTCCGCTGAAATTGGTCATGGTTCGGATTTCATTATTTTCATTAGTGGTAAAAGCATCATTCATTTGGGAACCTCTTGAAGATACTGCACCATAACCCGCACCGATTTCAAATGTTTTGGAAGCATTGATGCTTAATATGGCAAAAGCCAGTTGGGCATGAAATTTGGCATAGAGGGGTTCACCGAGACCTGCGGGAAGCCCGTGAATCTGACATTCAATCATGGCTCCAACGCTGTCTTTTTCTTCCATGAGTTTGTTCAGAAATTCTTTAACAGCAGGAAGTGTTTGGTGGTCAGGAAAGCGAAGTTCGTTTTCTTCATGAGGTATGGGAATAGACCACGGCATTAAGGTGTTATGGATGTGACCAATATTTCGTAAATAAGCCTGAAGGATGATATTTTCCCGGGCAAGGATTTGCTTGGCTATGGCACCTGCCGTTACACGAACGGCCATTTCCCTGGCGCTGCTGCGGCCTCCGCCCCGGTGGTCGCGAATGCCGAACTTGGCATGATAAGTATAATCCGCATGGGAAGGGCGGAAAATATTTTTCAGCGAATCGTAATCGGAACTTTTTTGATTGGTGTTGCGGATAATGAATCCGATGGGGGCTCCGGTAGTTTGGCCTTCAAAAATACCCGAGAGGAATTCCGGTTCGTCTTCCTCGGTGCGTGGGGTAACGAAGTTGCTTTGTCCGGGCTTTCGGCGCTGCAAGTCTTTTCTGATGGAATCAAAATTGATCTTTAATCCTGCAGGGACGCCATCCAATATTCCGCCAATCGCAGGTCCATGGCTTTCACCAAAAGTGGTTAACCGCAGGTAGTTACCAAATGAATTAAACACTTCCGAAAGTTACGAAAATAAAACAGCCCGATGATGAGGTCGGGCTGCTGTTAAGAGTGAACTTAGGAAAAATTATTTTCCCTTGTTTACGGCATTGGCTAGTTCAGCACCGGCTTTGAATTTAACCACTTTTTTTGCAGGAATTTTGATTTCTTTTCCTGTTTGCGGGTTGCGGCCGGTTCTTGCTGAACGCTTAGAAACCGAGAAAGAACCGAATCCCACTAATCCGATGCGGTCTCCTTTTTTAAGGGCTTTGGAGATGGCATCAATGGTGGCATCCAATGCACGGCCTGCGTCGGCCTTGGTCAGCTTTGCTGATGCAGCAATGGCATCGATCAACTCTGCTTTGTTCATGTTTGTTTTTTTTAAGGGTTAAACAATAGTTTTGCGTTACAAATATATACAGGAAAATGGCATTTGTCAAGGGGTGTAAGGTGATGTATCCCCAAAATTGTTGAAAAATCGGGCTTTTGTTAATAACTTTTTGGGAATTATAGTGCTGATAAGGGATACAAAAGGATGGCAGCAGGAATGCTTAGGCAAATCGCCATTCCGTGATACCGGGATGACCGTTTAAGAAATCCGATATTTTTAATTTTTTTTTACCCTCGGGCAGGACTTCAAGAATTTCCAAGGCCTGGCCTTTGCCGCAACCAATTATAAATTTTTTCTTTTCTAAAATCATGCCTTGCCCTGGAAGGAGATTTTCAATTCGACCGGAGTATATCCTGGCTTCCAAAATTTTTATTTTATTGGTTGCGTCCTCTTTTCTTATCCACAAGCATTCAGCACCCGGTGATGGAGAAAAAGCCCGAATTCTGCACCATAATTTTTTTGCCGTATCTTGCCAGTTCAAAACAAGATCTTCTCTCTTAATTTTGGGCGCGTAACTTACTTCCTTGATATTTTGTGTAATAAATAGGTTTTCAATGTTGTTTACCCCGATACCGGAAAGCCGTTGCAATTGTTCATGTAAAAGGGAAGCACCGGCAATTTTTAATTTATCATGAAGGGTCCCGAAATTATCCGTGGATTCAATACGGAGTTCTTTTTGTGCTAAAATTTTTCCGGCATCAATTTCTTCATTTATTCTGAATAAAGTAACCCCCGTAACTTTCTCGTCGTTCAGTAATGCGTGCTGTATGGGGGCAGCCCCTCTGTATTTAGGCAAAAGTGAAGCATGAATGTTGTAGGTTCCATAAGGAGGTATTTCCCAAACAGCTTTGGGAAGCATGCGAAAGGCAATCACAATAAAAATATCGGCTTGTATTTTTTTTAATGTTTGAATAAAAACTTCATCTTTTAATTTTTCGGGTTGTAATACAGGAAGACCGTACTTTACGGCAATTTTTTTTACTTCGCTTTCGTGAAGTTTTAACCCTCTTCCGGCAGGTTTGTCGGGAGTTGTTACCACAGCCTTTATCGAAGCACCTTTTTGAATTAAATCTTCCAAAATGTAGGATGAAAACTCCGGTGTTCCGAAATAAACGATTTCGAGTGTTTTCATGTGTTCAGCCAAATTACGACTTTTGCAATGACGGCACGGTTTTTTACCGAAACATGGGTGTGGGTATAATTGTCGATCCACACCAGATAAAAGTCACTCATGGGTCGGAATCGCCATTGCATGCGGGCGTTTAAATTGATGTTTTGATTTTGAGTATTGTATTGCCAAAAGAAAGTGAAAAACAAATTCGTGGCGGGCGTTATTTCCAATCGGGGGTTAACCAGATGAAGGGTGATGTTTTTCTGTTGTGGAAGGGAAATGTCTTCCCTGTTGTAGGATGTGGTCAGATTAAGGTAAGGCCTGATGCGAAGCGAAATCTCGTAAAGTTGGGATATTTTTTTTCCGTTAAAATAATCTCCGAATGTAATCTGGAATGATGGGTAGATGTCTTTACGTTGGTCTCCATTTAATTTCAGATAGCCCTGATAATAATAGTAATTTCCCGCAGGAATGGTATTCATCAGTCCGGTAAAACTTACGTCAGTTTGAAATAATAATCGGGTATAATTATACTGATGGCCAAATGAAACCGACCATGTTTTTTGCCCCGTAATCTCCACAAAACTTCTGACAAACTGATCGGTGTTCAGTAATTTTTCATTGAAGTAAGCATCAAGATAAATTCCGGGTTGTACTTTATTGATGATTTTGCTTTTGGGATAGAATGTGTAATAAACATTCGGTTCAAGCCGCCAGTAAGTGAAGCGCCTGATCATGCCGAATTCATCGCGCTGAAAAATTCTTGGTGTAAAGCCGGTTTCGGCCCTGTAATTTTTATCCACATATTCATGGTTCCAAGAGATATTCCAGTTCAGATCGTGATAGTTGATCCACGATGCATGGGCAAAGGCATTTTCATTTTTCTTATCAGAACTTAGGGAATGATGAAAAAATAATTTTCCCATCCATCGGTTATCCCTGCTGGCCAGGTTATAATCCAACCCGAAAACAGAGTTTTGTTTTGGTGTGGTGTCGCATGTCAAGCGGTGTACCACTATGCCCGCCATGTTCGAACGTGCAAAAATATTATATTGAAATGCTCCGACTGAAAAATTTTCGGGCTGCAAAATACGGTTATCCGACAAGGAAGACTTCAGCGTTTGGGTATTCATTAACCCTATTCTCCAGCGTTGGTTGGGTTTTCCGCTCAGGCGAATTCCATAGATAATAGGAACGAATTCGCCGTTTTCCAAACCAATCCTTCGTGAAAAAAAAGGCCTTATTTGCCTGAATCCGAAGCGCTCAAACAAGTCGGAGTTTTCAAGAAAAAATTGACGTTGTTCCGGAAAGAATATGTTGAACCGTGTGAGGTTGATGATTTGGCGGTCGGCTTCTACTTGACTGAAATCGGGATTTAGTGTGAGGTCTAGGTTCATGCTGTTGCCCGGAGTCCATTTGAAGTCGGCTCCTGCATTGACCATTCTTGAAGATGTTTGGGGCTGAAGGTAATTATAATATTGCCTGCCTATAACATAGGGAATGAAGGCCAGATTCTCGCCTCTTTTACCGGGAGGGTTTTCGAAAATAAGAGTCCCGGTATAGGCAAGCGTAGAATTATTGAATTGGCGGGGGACCTTGAACCAGTTGGAGGACTCGTTGGCATGCAGGTTATTTCTTGAAAAATTGATTTTCCATTCTGCTCTTCCTTTTTTGAACCTCAAACTTTTGAAAGGAATTTTCATTTCTATTGTCCAAATCGAATCATGGATTTTGCATGAAGAATACCAAATATTATCCCAAATTGTGGTTACGCCCATGGCACCTCCCGTTTGAATAAGACCTTCTCTTTGTGAACCGTAGGGATTAAGCCCAAATGAAAATCCGTTTTGTCCGTCGGAAAATGGATCGATGGTCACCACAAAGGCATCATTGGTTGGAAATGAAAAATCCCTTTTCAAACTTTGCACAACCGGCTTTTTTAAGTTAGGTAATTTGCAAAGAGCTGCTACATAAAGGTTTTTCATATCGTTGGCAACCATTACCGAACTTTGAAAAACGGCAAGGGATGTATCATAAGGATATTGCTGATAAAAATGCGAATGCACAGTTCCATAATATTGCCAGATGCTGTCGTTAAGCACCCCGTCGATTTTGACGGGTATTTGTATAAACTTTGAAATTATTTTTTTTTCGATATTGGATTGGGAAAATATAAAATTGGAGAAAAAGAAAATCAAAAGGCAACATAAGCCGCTTCGCATCAACACCCGGCTTGTAATTGTTCCCAATATTCTGCTGCTTTTCGCATATGCGGTATAACAATGCTTCCTCCTACCACACACGCCACCGAAAAGATTTCATAAATTTCCTGTGTTGAGCATCCATGTGCCTTACACTTTTCCAAATGATATTGAATACATTGATCACAACGTAACACCATGCTGGCCACCAGCCCCAGCATTTCCTTAGTTTTGGCAGACAAGGCCCCATCGGCATAGGTTTGTGTGTCGAGGTTAAAAAAACGCTTGATCACCAAATTATCCTTCGAGAGGATAAGTTGGTTCATGCGTGTTCGGTATTCGTTAAATTCCTTAACTGGATTTTGCTTTTCCATTTCTTAGTATGAATAAATTTTGTCTTTCACAATGAATGCAGTAGGAAATTCAGCTTTTATTTTTTTTAAATATCCGGTGGCTTCCAGTTTTGTTTTAAAATTACCTACAACCACAACAAAATTGGGCAAATCATAATCATCGTAGGAAGGGATGTCGGGAAATTTGGCCTGAAATTTCGACTTGACCAGTTTTGCTTCATCTTTGCTTTTGCCAAAATAAATTTTAATCCGGTAACCATTTATTTTACCTTTAGTATACGCGTGATATTCCGATTTTTTTTGGATTATTTTATGAATTTGGAGGTCTTCGTTTTTTTCAAAACCAACGGTATGTATTTGGGAAGTTAACGGCTTACAGAGCCAAATCCACAACAAAAAAATTACTCTCGAAAAGGATTTCATGGATTGAACAAAAGTATAAAAAAGCGGTTTAAGAAAATACATAAAAATCCCTAACTTTGTCAAAATACGAATCATGGATAAGTTTTCATTTGTGGGCAATGCTGATGTAGAGGCCATCGATCATTTATATGCTTTATATCTGAAAAACCCTCAAAACGTCGATAAATCATGGCACGACTTTTTCAAAGGACTGGAATTCGCACGGGTGCGCTTTGGTGACGATACTGAAGAAATTCCGGAAAATATTGCCAAGGAATTCAAGGTAATCCGCCTGATTCAGGCTTATCGTACGCGTGGCCACCTTTTTACCCAAACCAATCCCGTTCGCCAGCGCAGGAAATATTCTCCCACCCTCGATATCGAAAACTTCGGCCTTGGCCCTCAGGACTTGGATACCGTTTTTCAGGCAGGCAACGAAATCGGTATCGGCCCAGCAACGCTTTCCGCCATCATCGATCATCTGAGAACCACTTATTGCCGTTCCATAGGAGTAGAATATATGTATATCCGTAACCCGGAAGAAGTCAGGTGGTTACAGGAAAAACTTGAAAAAAATAAAAATCTCCCTAATTTTAGTAAAGATGAGAAAAGGACTATTGCCAAAAAACTTATACAAGCCACCACTTTTGAAAATTATCTGGCCACCAAATTTGTAGGACAAAAAAGGTTTTCCCTGGAAGGAGGGGAAGCATTTTTGCCGGCCTTGAATGCACTGATGGAACATGGCGTGGAATTGGGGATAGTGGATTATGTTATCGGTATGGCGCACCGCGGCAGATTGAATGTCTTGGCCAACATTATGGGAAAACCCGTGGAGGACATATTTACGGAATTTGAAGGAAAGCCGTCAGAAGACAATGTTTTTGACGGAGACGTGAAATATCACATGGGCTTCAGTTCCGATGTCATCAGCGATAAAGGTATTAAGGTGCATATTTCCTTAACACCAAATCCTTCGCATCTTGAAGCGGTTGACCCAGTGGTAGAAGGAATCACTCGGGCCAAAATTGATAATCGCCATAATGGAGATTTTAAAAAGGCTTGTCCCATCCTGATTCATGGCGATGCTGCTATAGCCGGGCAAGGACTTGTTTATGAAGTTATTCAAATGAGCCAATTAGAAGGCTACAAAACCGGGGGCACGGTCCATTTTGTCATTAACAATCAGGTAGGCTTTACCACAAACTATACTGATGGCCGTTCGTCAACTTATTGTACGGATGTGGCAAAAGTGGTGTTGTCTCCTGTTTTCCATGTTAATGGCGATGATGTGGAATCCTTGTGCCATGTGGCAAAATTGGCCATGGAATATCGCCAACAATTTCATAAAGATGTTTTTATTGATATACTGTGTTACAGAAAATACGGCCACAATGAAGGAGACGAACCCAGGTTCACACAACCTGTTCTTTACAAAATAATTGCAACCCATCCCAATCCGAAGGAAATCTATTTCAAAAAACTTATTGAAGAAGGCAGCATTCCTGCCGAAGAATTAAAATCCATTGAAAACGAGTATAAAACGTTCCTTGATGTGGCACTGGAAAAGGCAAAAAAAGCCCAAAATTCCAAGGTAACTTCCTATCTGCAAGGTTCCTGGCAGGGTCTGAAAATGGCAACGGAAGAAGATATATTCAGGAGTGTTGACACTTCTGTTGATGAAAATAAATTTTTGGAACTAGCCTGCAAATCGGTTGAATTACCTAAAGATAAAAAATTCTTCAATAAGATTTTACGTCTTTTTGAAGAGCGCCGCCAAATGATCGGTAACGGAAGATTTGACTGGGCCATGGGTGAATTGATGGCCTACCTGACGTTGATGGAGGAGGGACACGATGTACGCTTCAGCGGTCAGGACGTGGAACGGGGAACTTTTTCCCATCGTCATGCCGTAGTCAAAATTGAAGACAGCGAAGAAGAGTACACGCCGCTAAATAACGTAGGCACCAAAGGAAAATTGCATATCTATAACTCATTACTTTCCGAATATGCCGTACTTGGATTTGAATACGGCTATGCTTATTCCTCCCCTCACGACCTGGTAATTTGGGAAGCACAATTCGGAGATTTTTTCAATGGAGCACAAATCATCATCGACCAATACCTTTCTTCATCGGAGTACAAGTGGAGAAGGATGAACGGATTGGTGGTTTTGTTACCACACGGATATGAAGGGCAGGGCCCCGAACATTCCTCCGGCAGGTTGGAACGTTTTTTACAGTTGTGTGCCGAAAACAATATGCAGATTGTGAATGCCACCACCCCAGCCCAACAATTCCATGTTTTGCGTCGCCAGCTTAAGCGTGATTTCAGAAAACCATTGATTTGCTTCACTCCCAAAAAGCTTTTACGATATCCTGCGTGCATGTCGGATTTGAAAGAATTTACGCATGGAAGGTTTGAAGAATTTCTTGATGACCCCGATGTCAAAAATAAAAATACCATTCATACCCTTGTTTTATGCTCAGGAAAAATTTACTACGAAATCAAAGAAGAGATGCAAAAACAGGAGATTTCCGGCATGGCCGTCATTCGCTTTGAACAATTATATCCCTTAAACAGAAAAAAACTTGACCAGGTATTAAAATCATACTCCAAAGTAAAAAACTATATATGGGCCCAGGAAGAACCCGAGAACATGGGTGCTTGGAAATATATACATTATGAGCTTTCGGACATGCGCTTGAAATATGTGGGACGTCCGGCTGCTGCAAGTCCCGCTACGGGTTTCAGCAAAAAACATGCTGAAGAAGTTAACCAGTTTTTTGCCCAACTTTTTGAAAAACAAAAAATACTAAACAACTGATATGGCAATAATTGAATTGAAAGTTCCCAGCCCGGGCGAGTCGGTTACGGAAGTAACCATAGCCCGCTGGTTGAAGCAATCGGGCGATGTAGTGGAAAAAGACGAGGTACTGGCTGAAATCGATTCCGACAAAGCAACACTTACATTAAATGCGGAAGAGGCAGGAAAAATAGAAGTGCTTGCCGCCGAGGGTCAAACCGTTAAAGTGGGAGATGTGGTGGTGAAAATTGATACTTCCGTAAAACCGGAAAAAAAGAAGGATGAGCTTGTTTCAGAACAAAAAATTTCCGATACCAAAAAAGAAGAAAAGAAACCCGCCGCGGAAAAAAAAGTACCTGAAATTTCAGTACAAACCGTCAAAAATTTTCCATCTCCATCTGCCGCAAAGCTGATGGCGGAATACAATATTCACCCATCTCAAATTTCAGGCACTGGCAAAGAAGGAAGAATAACCAAGGCGGATGTTTTGAAATTTTTATCGAATGGGTTTCATACTGCCGGCCAGGTATTAACTAACACCTGGAAAGGTACTCGTGATCAGGAACGTACAAAGATGTCGCAATTAAGGAAAACCATTTCCCGGCGTCTTGTATCCGTCAAAAATCAAACGGCCATGCTCACCACTTTTAATGAAGTGGACATGAGTGCCATCTATGAAATCCGAAATAAATATAAAGACAGGTTCAGGGAAGCTTACGGCGTGAACCTCGGCTTTATGAGCTTTTTTACGAAAGCCGTGTGCGAAGCCCTCTATCATTTTCCTGCCGTAAATGCCATGATCGATGGGGATGAAATCGTATACAACAAGTATTGCGATATCGGAATTGCAGTGAGTGCCCCAAAAGGTTTGATGGTTCCGGTAATACGAAATGCCGAATTGTTGAGTCTGGCAGAAATTGAAAAAACCATCAAAGACTTGGCCACTAAAGCACGTGAGGGAAGGCTTAGCATAGCTGAAATGGAAGGAGGTACATTTACCATCACCAATGGTGGGGTATTCGGCAGTATGCTCAGCACTCCCATCATCAACCCTCCGCAAAGTGCCATCCTGGGAATGCATAATGTGGTGGAAAGGCCGGTAGCTGTTAAAGGCAAAGTGGAAATCAGACCGGTAATGTATGTGGCCCTGAGTTACGACCATCGAATAATTGACGGACGTGAAAGTGTTGGCTTTCTGTATAGAGTGAAAGAAATGCTGGAAAATCCTGTTCGCATCATGTTCGGGGGAAAAGAACCTGAAGAGGTCTTACTGGGTTTATGATATTTAAAATGGTTCTAAATTGTTTTTCTGTTGATAACAATTTGAACAAGAACTTACTGACTATGGTTTAATCAAACGTAAATTTGGCCACAGTTATGAGTAAGAACATGTTCAGTTCATCCATAGGAAAAAAATTGGTAATGGGGATTACCGGATTATTCCTGATTTCCTTTTTGGTAGTCCATTGCGGCATCAATGCCCTGATTTTTTTGAACGACGGAGGGCAAACCTTTAATGCCGCCGCAGAATTTATGGGGACTAACTGGGTGATCCGCACCATGGAAATCGTCCTTTTTGTGGGATTTATTGCACACATAGTTCAGGCCTACATTTTAACTTACGAAAACAACAAGGCAAGGCCAATTAAATATAAAGTATCGAATGCCAATGCCAACAGCACCTGGTACAGCCGTTCAATGGGGCTACTGGGAACGCTGATTTTGATTTTTTTAATCCTGCATCTAAAGCATTTTTGGGTGGAAAGCCGCTTCACCGATCACATTGCCCATAACGAATTTGAAAAACTTCCAGGGCAAGAAACCCTGTACGAAGAAATGAAAGAAGTGTTCGAAAATCCAGTGGTCGTTGCGGTTTATGTGCTCTCGATGGTTTCTTTATCCTATCACTTAATGCATGGATTTCAATCTGCGTTTCAAACCTTGGGTTTAAATCATAAAAAATACACACCCATAATCAAAAAGACAGGATTTTGGTTTTCCATCATCATTCCTTTGATTTTTGCATTGATGCCTTTGGCTATGTATTTTGGTTTTGTGAAATGAGGATATCACCTGAAATAACCGAATTTTTCAAATCTGAAGTAAAAAAAGTCGATTCCGGCGCGCGTGTTTATTTATTTGGTTCCAGAATCGATGATTTGAAAAAAGGCGGGGATATAGACATTTTGATTCTTAGTGAAAAGAAATGGGATGATGATCGAATTCGTAAAATCAGGATTAAATTCTATGATATATTTGGTTTTCAAAAATTGGATTTGGTCAATTTTACATTCGACGAGGAAAATCCATTTAAAGATTTAATTATGGATCATGCGATCATGTTATGAGCGTAAATCAAGAAGATAAGTTGATTAAAATGTTAAACATGGAAATGCAATTGGTGGATGTTTCTATGGATGGATTTAAAACTTCATTACTCAAATGTAGGAAAATCGGAATTAGAGAAAAATACACTTTTGAAGAAACCGAGTCGTTTGATGCGCTTACATCCAAATTTGCAAGATTATCCGACATCGTATTCCAAAAAATTTTTAAAACCATCATTTTGCTTTTACGTGAAGATATACCTGCATTCATAGACAGGATAAACTTTCTTTGCAAGTTAAATATTATTAAGGATGCCGATAAAGCAAAAGAAATCAGGGATTTAAGAAATTCCATTGTACACGAATATTTTCCGGAGAGTTACACAAAGTTATATGCCAAAGTGCTTGAACTTTCGCAAGATTTAATTGAAATAATTCAAAACATTAAGGAGTTTTCAAAAAACAAAGCTTGGTTAAAAAATTAAATTATGGCAACATCACCCAAACTTGATGCAAAAATTCCCGA
>JAOAHO010000022.1 GCA_026415195.1 Bacteroidia bacterium
GTACCATCATAATCTATATAATAAAAATATTTTTGTATATTTTTATTAACAACTTAATTTTGCAACAATCTCAATATGATTATTCCGCCATGATTTTTCCGTTTTGGAATTTATAATTTACTCCATTAATAGTTAACGTCTTATTTTTAATGTAAGCATTCAAATCATAAATATCTTCTTCAATGGTGTGTATGGAACCTTTGGTTTTATATGCAATATTGAGATAATCCGGATTGATTTCCATACCATACGAAACGCCGCACAAGATTACCCTTACGGGCTTTTTCATACGCGGGAGTAGTTGTATGTCGCGTGCTTTGGCCCAATTGTCGGCAATTAAAATGAATTCTTCTGCCTTGGGAAATCTTTTTTGGGCCATCAAAAGGGCTTCTAAAACATTTTCCGGATAGTCACCCCCATTTCCGTTATTTATGACGATTTTCATGGTACGGATGAGATCTTCCGTTTTTCTGGCAACACACATATAAATGCCGCCCGTCACTCCGATTTTTTTATACTCATCTTTTTTCTTGTCTCCGTCATTAAAAAATATGAAATAGTAGGTAGCAGTATCACGGGCAAATTGTAATTGCATCCAGGTATTCACTTGTCGGGCATAGGGATACATGCTGGCCGTAAGATCCATAACCACATAGCGTCTTTTGTTTGAAGGATTTCTCCGTAAAATATGAAAAATGGAAGTCGCACCCGTATCGGGTTCCAAATTGTCAATCAATTTTTCGTCTCCCTTAAAACCACGGCTTTCATATAAAAACTTCCCATTCTTGTCATAAACTTTATACATTCCATCCAAATAACCTTTTCTGAAATACCCTTCAGCTTTAATGTTTCCGTTTTCGTAATATTCAATTTCCCACCCTTCCTTAACCCCGCTTTTATAGTTTTCTACCAATAACTTATTACAATTTTTATCGTAATGAATTACCGGACCATCTAACAATCCTTTATTGTAATACTTTTCGATCATGGGGCAGCGTCTGGCATGATCGTACCAAAAAGTTTCGATTCCGTGTTTTTTTCCTTGCTTATACAAGACCTCCGATTTTAATTTTCCGTCCGGGTAATATTCTCTGTGGATGGAATCCGAATTAGGAATTAATTTCAAATATTTTGAATTCGTATTCATATAAGATATATCTGATTGGGCCTTTAACCAAGGCATCATCCAATAACGAAGGCAGAGTGATATAATGATTATTGCGGTTTTGATAACTTTAAATTACATAATTTTGAGAAAACCTATTCCATGCTTGACCGAATTGAGCAATACAAAGAAGAATTGATTAACGCAAAGGCAACCAACGAAAAAGAAGCGGAAGAATTGCGCATCCGATGGTTGGGTAAAAAAGGGATTATCCAGGAATTGATGGAACAATTCCGGTTGCTGGAAGGAAATGAAAAAAAAACCGTCGGCAAACCCCTGAATGAGCTGAAACAACTGGCTGAACAAAAAATTCAGGAAATAAAAAAAACTTTCTCGGCCCGTTCCGAATTTTCCCTGAAAGAAGATCCCACCCTGCCTCCCTATCCTTTTTTTGAAAGCGGTGGTTTGCATCCGCTCACCCTTGTGAGGAAAAAAATTACCTGGATTTTCACCACCATGGGTTACAGTATCAGCGAAGGCCCGGAAATTGAAGATGACTGGCACAACTTTACAGCACTGAATACACCCGAAGACCACCCTGCACGCGATATGCAGGATACGTTTTACATTACATTAAATCCCTTGCGTCTTCTTCGTACGCAAACCTCAAGCGTACAGGTTCATGTAATGGAAAACGGCAAACTGCCCATTCGCACCATTTCTCCGGGCAGAGTTTATCGGAACGAAACCGTCAGCGCCAGAGCACATTTTCAATTCCATCAGGTTGAAGGCCTGGTTATCGACAAGGGAATTTCTTTTGCCGACCTGAAGCTTACCTTGCAACACTTTGCTACCGGCTTCTTCGGCCCCGATACCAAAATCAGGATGCGCCCCAGCTATTTTCCTTTCACTGAACCCAGCGCGGAAGTGGATGTGAGTTGTAGTTTGTGCGGCGGAAAAGGTTGCCATGTATGCAAGCATACCGGGTGGGTGGAAATTATGGGTTGCGGAATGGTGGACCCTGCCGTACTGGAAAATTGTAAAATCAATCCCGCTCAATACAGCGGATTTGCCTTCGGCATGGGCATTGAGCGGCTAGCCATGCTGAAATACCAAATCCCTGACTTACGCCTCTTCTTCGAAAACGATATTCGATTCCTGAAAAACTTTAAACTCGAAACGGCACTCTGAGAAATGTCCAACAAAAGAAAAAAAGAGCTCCTTTCGTGGCTTGAACAAAATCCAAAAGATCCTTTTGTTCTTTATGCCATTGGAATGGAATGCCTTTCGGAAAAAAATGCTGATGAAGCAAAACATTATTTTTTAAAAGTATTGGAAATTGAACCCTCACACACCGATGCATTGTTTCGGCTTGGCCAGTTGTACATGGATCTTGGTATGGAACAGGAAGCCCTGGAATGGTTTGAAAAAGCAAAGCAAACGGCAACCCAAAACAACAAAATAAAATCAGCAAAAGAAATTCAAACATACATTGAAATGTTAAAATCGTAATCCAAAAATATATGGATGCATTAAAATCATATGCCTTCACTGTTTTGGAACGCTTTCTGAAATATGTCAGAATCGATACCCAATCCGACCCGAATTCCCCTACATGCCCAAGCACCGAAAAACAAAAAAACCTCGGAAAGTTGCTGGTGGAGGAACTGCATCAAATGGGCTTAAAAGATGCGGAATTGGATGAATTCGGATATGTTTATGCTACCATTCCTGCCAACACCAATAAATCCAATGTGCCGGTGCTTTGCTTTTGTGCCCACATGGACACTTCCCCTGATTGCAGCGGGATGAACGTAAAACCTTTGGTACACAAAAATTATGACGGAATGCCTATTGTTTTGCCCACTAACGGAGTAGTGATCTCACCCGACGAACATCCGGAACTGAAAAACCAAATTGGTAATGATATTGTAACTGCCGATGGCTCCACTCTCTTAGGCGCCGACAATAAAGCCGGTGTGGCGGAAATCATGGATGCGGCACATTTTCTGATGAAGCATCCTGAAATCAAGCACGGCAAAATTCGAATCCTTTTTACTCCCGATGAAGAAATCGGAAGAGGAGTAGATAAAGTGGATTTAAAAAAGTTAGGGGCAGATGTGGGATACACCATAGATGGCGAAACCCTGGGGCACTTTGAAAACGAAACTTTCAGTGCCGATGCCGTTACTGTTACGATTAAGGGATTTCCTACTCATCCGGGATTTGCCAAAGGTAAAATGCAACACGCCATCAAGGCCGCAGCTGAAATTATTCAATTGCTACCAAAAGAATTTTCACCCGAACACACCGAAAAAAAAGAACCTTTCATTCATCCCACTTCCATTAACGGCGGGCTTGAAGAAGTGAAGATGCAATTTATCATCAGGGCTTTCGAAACACCCAAACTCTATGAACTGGAAGAATTACTGCGAAGCATTGTAGTTAAAGTATTGGCAAAGTATCCCAAATGTTCCTATTCATTCGAGGTTAAAGAACAATACCGGAACATGAAAGAAATTCTGGAACAATATCCGAAAATAACCGAATATGCCCTGAAAGCTATAGAAAGAGCTGGCATTAAGCCTGTGGTTTCTTCCATCCGTGGTGGAACCGATGGTTCCCGTCTCACCTTCATGGGACTGCCTTGCCCTAACTTATTCGCGGGCGAACATGCTTTTCACAGCACACAGGAATGGGTAAGCGTTCAGGATATGCAAAAGGCCGTAGAAACTATCATTCACCTGTGCTGTATTTGGGAAGAAAATGCATGAAATTATCGTTCCCATCCGAACCTATGCTTTTCCAAAAATAAAACTTGATATCCTTCACCTGAATGAAATCCATCCTGTTACCGGAGGAAACAAAATTTTTAAGCTCCGGTATTTCTTAATAAAGTACGCCAAAGAAAATTTCAGCGGGATTGTAAGTTTAGGCGGCCCTCAATCCAATCACCTGGCGGCTTTAGGGACAGTTTGTCATGAAAAACAAATCCCTTGCCTTTTTATAATTCGCGGGGAAGAGTATGGCGTAAAAAATTTTGCATTGAAATCCTTGTTTTCGGAAAGCCCGTGGATAAGGTTTTATTTTGCTTCAAGAACGGATTTCAGGAATTTATATTTGGGCAAATTAAGCCCGTTTGATATGTTGAATATCCCGCACGACTATCTGTATGTACCTATGGGCGGTGATACCGAGGAGGGCGAACGGGGTGCATCAGAAATCATGAATCATGTGCCGGATAACTATGATGTGGTATTCTGTGCAGTTGGCAGCGGAACTACCTTCAGGGGGGTGTGTACGGGAAAAAGCAGATACCAAAAAATCATAGGAATCAACTGCATCAAACACAATCAATACATTAAAGGAAAATATTCATTAAAAGATAAAAATGAATTAAGTTTTGAAATTTTCCATAAAAAAGAAAATGATTTTATTTTATGCGGGTATGAGTTTGGCGGTCCAGGAAAAATTCCTCAGGAACTTCTTTTACACAAAAGAGATACGGAGATATCCCTTGGCCTTTACACCGATGTAGTTTATAATGCCAAATGTATCTATGCCATCACGGAACATTTATTCATGTACTTACAAAATCATAAGGTTCTATATGTTCACAGCGGAGGAATGTGGAACGAAAACAAATATTAATCTCAGCGTGGCCAGCTTTTCAGGATCGCGATGAACTTACGGATGTCGTAAAGGTAATTCTTCTTCCGGCTGATGTCCGGAAGGAATCAGATTCCCCTCATTTGAAGCCGGAGGCAGTATTTCAGCCTGCTCGGTGATCTTTCTTTTTCTTTTTTTCCTTTTATTCTTTTTGTCTTTTGATAAATCGGAAAAGTTTGTGCTGTCATTAGTTACAGTAATCATGGGTTCTTTCTTATTTGAAAAATGACTTTCCTCGGCTCCCGGCTTATTGGTGGTATCGTAGCCGACAATATTGCCTGAATTTGAATTTATGGACTGGGAAGATACTGGCGTGGAATGTGTCAAAGCTATATGATGTTTGGACCGGGCCGTATCGTTATTTAAATAAGCCCCGGTAACTTCCGGTTTAACCCTGATGGTATCAACCAAAGGTTGAACCCTTTCATTTATCGGTATAGGTGAAGGAGCCTTATGGTTTGATGGTACTTTTCTTACCAGCGGCTTGGCCTCCGATTTCTCGGATTTACCGGTAAAACCATGAAAAAAAACAAAATAAAAGAACAATAAAGAAAAAACCGCCACAATGATCCCGTTCAAATAAACTTTACTGATTTGAATAACAGGAAGTTTGATATTTGAATTCCACGATTTTCTGGGAACTTTGTGAATTTTAAAAAAATGATCCATGGCTTTTTCCGGAGAGGGAAGCGGGGTGGAATCCAAAACCGCTTTCAGCAGAACCGGGCTTATTTCATATTTGAATGCTCTTGCCATGATTCATTTGTCGGAGTTGTTTTTCAATGCTCTTCTGAAGTTCATATTTTGCTTTTTCCAGGTTCATTTTTACCGTGGGCAGACCAACCTCCAATAAAACTGCTATTTCCTCGGGAGTATATCCGTCAATCTCATGTAAATTGAAAGTCAGCCGCTTTGGTGGGCTGAGTTCCGAAAGGGCTTTATATAAGCATTCCGGCGTTAAGGAATTATAATCGATTAACTCGTAATTTTCAAACAGGGTATGGCTTTCAGGATGTAATTTATCAGGGTATACCGTCGACGCAATAAAATATTCGGATTTATAACTTTTAATTTCCTCTACTATTACTTCAATAACCGAATGCCTGAAATCGTTCGGTTTGTTTGAGTGGTTTGCCTTGTTGGTAAAACGATGTAATGCTGCCTCAAACACTTCGGCCGATTTTTCCTCCGCATTAAAATTTTTGGGTGAGTAATATCTCAATATTGCCCTGTAAATAAACGGATACCATTCAAGAAATAATTCACTGAGGTATTCTTTGCTTCCGGCCAATATTTTCGATATATCTGCCACTATTTTTTTTTACGTTTTTTTTTATGTTAAGTTTCCTTTAATAAAAAATTTATTTTAATTGAAAAGCATTTATCAACACAAAATTGAATTGATTGTTATATTGTTGTTTATCAGTTAAATAATTTTTTTAAACAGAAAAAAGTTAATCCGTCTTGTGTTAATATTTTATTAAAAGATTGTTTTTGTTTTAACTTTCAATTCGTACAAATTTGCATTCCATAATAACGATTTTAATTTACATCAGATATGAGTAAAATAATTGTGGAACCATTGCTCAAAGAGAACCCCGACCGCTTCGTACTTTTTCCCATCCAATACACCGATATATGGGAAATGTACAAAAAAGCCGAAGCATCTTTCTGGACTGCAGAAGAAATCGATTTAATTCAGGATTTAAATGACTGGAAGCACAAGTTAAATAATGACGAGAAGCATTTCATAAAATATGTGCTTGCTTTTTTTGCAGCTTCCGATGGCATTGTGAATGAAAACCTTGCCGTGAATTTCCTCAAAGAGGTTCAGTTCCCGGAAGCCCGCTGCTTCTATGGCTTTCAGGTAATGATGGAAAACATTCATTCCGAAACATATTCCCTGCTCATTGATACTTACATCGACAATCCTGAAGAAAAGCACAAATTGTTTCATGCCATCGAGACTGTTCCGGCCGTTGGCGAAAAAGGCAAATGGGCTTTACGTTGGATTTCACAAGGCAGTTTTGTAGAACGTCTCATCGCGTTTGCTGCTGTGGAAGGTATCTTCTTTTCCGGTTCATTTTGTTCAATCTTCTGGCTGAAAAAGCGTGGGCTTATGCCGGGACTCAGTTTCAGCAATGAACTCATCAGCCGCGATGAAGGGCTGCATTGTGACTTTGCCTGCCTCCTTTATACCAAATACATCAAAAATCCCCTGCCTAAAGAAACCGTTACGGAAATTATTACCAATGCGGTTGAAATTGAAAAGAAATTTGTGGTGGATGCCATCCCAGTCCGCTTAATCGGCATGAATGCCGACAGTATGTGTCAATACATTGAATTTGTAGCTGATAGGCTTTTGGTTGCTTTAGGCTGTGACAAGTATTATAATGCTTCCAATCCTTTCGATTTTATGGAAATGATTTCCATGCCAGGCAAAACCAACTTTTTCGAAAGAAGGGTAGGCGAATATCAAAAAGCCGGTGTGATGTCAGGGCAAGCTACCAACACCATTTTTACCACCGAGGCAGATTTTTAGTCGAATCCTTTGTTTTATCGGATCAAAATGATATTTTGCCGAAATACCATTAATTCGGAAAGGATTGTTGGCCTCAAAAACGGATTAACTAAAATATGTTAATATAAAAATGAAAGAAGTGATTGAAAAAAATGCTGCAGTAAGTAACTTAAAAATCATTCATAAACCTATTGTCTAACCCTCAAAAAACAAAAAAATGTTTGTTATAAAACGAGACGGATCCCGCGAAAGTGTCAAATTCGACAAAATCACGGCACGTATTCAGAAGCTCAGTTATGGGCTCGACCTGAATCATGTAGACCCCATTTTGGTGGCTAAGAAAGTCATTGACGGTGTGTATGACGGAGTTACCACCAGCGAACTCGACAACCTTGCTGCCGAAACTGCAGCATCCCTTACGGCCAAGCACCCCGACTATGCGCTTCTGGCATCCCGTATTGCCGTAAGTAATCTTCATAAAAATACCATCAAATCATTCTCCAAAACCATGGAGATGCTTTATAACTACATCGATCCTAAAACCGGTCAACGTGCTTCCCTAATTGCCGACGATGTTTATGAAATCATTCGCGATAATGCCCAAATCCTCGATTCAACCATAATATATGATCGTGATTTCGGGTACGATTATTTTGGCTTTAAAACCCTCGAGCGCTCCTACCTTCTCAAAATGAACGGCAAGGTAGCCGAACGCCCTCAACACATGCTAATGAGGGTTTCCGTTGGAATTCACAAACGCGACATTGATGCGGCCATTGAAACTTATCATTTACTCAGCGAACGTTGGTTTACACACGCTACACCGACTCTGTTCAATGCAGGCACCCCAAAACCACAAATGAGTTCATGCTTCTTGCTTCAGGTGAAGGAAGACAGTATCGATGGCATCTATGATACACTAAAACAATGTGCAAAAATTTCCCAAAGCGCGGGGGGGATAGGTCTGAGCATTCACAATGTTCGGGCCACCGGTTCCTACATCAAAGGCACCAATGGCACTTCCAATGGGATTATTCCTATGCTAAAAGTGTTTAATGAAACTGCCCGTTATGTAGATCAAGGGGGCGGCAAACGAAAAGGTTCAATTGCCGTATATTTGGAACCATGGCATGCCGACATATTTGAATTCCTGGACATCAGAAAAAACCACGGAAAAGAAGAACTTCGTGCACGCGATCTTTTTACCGCGCTCTGGATCCCCGACCTTTTCATGAAAAGGGTTGAAAATGAAGAAATGTGGTCGTTAATTTGCCCTAATGAATGTCCAGGACTGAGTGATGTTTATGGTGAAGAATTTGAAAAACTTTACACACAGTACGAAGCCGAAAAACGCTATCGTCGCCAGGTTCCCGCACGCCAGTTGTGGCAGGCCATCATTGAGGCCCAAATCGAAACCGGCAACCCATACATGCTTTACAAGGATGCCTGCAACCGTAAATCAAATCAAAAAAATCTGGGCACCATAAAATCCAGCAACCTGTGTACGGAAATCATCGAATACACCAGCCCCGATGAAGTTGCCGTATGTAACCTGGCTTCCATTGCTCTTCCACGCTTTGTGGATGAAAAAAACAAAACGTTTGACCACCAAAAACTCTATCAGGTTACCAAAGTAGCCACCCGTAATCTGAATAAAATTATCGATATCAATTACTACCCCATTCCAGAAGCACGCCGATCAAATCTTCGCCATCGGCCTATCGGCTTAGGTGTTCAAGGTTTGGCCGATACTTTCATCCTGCTCAGGATGCCTTTTGAAAGCGAAGAGGCCCGTCAACTTAATAAAGAAATTTTCGAAACGATCTATTTTGCAGCACTCACGGCAAGTATGGAACTTGCAAAAGAACACGGCCCCTATGAAACCTACCACGGGTCCCCCATCAGTCAGGGAATTTTCCAGTTTGACATGTGGGGTGTAAAACCCTCTGACCGCTGGCCATGGGAAGAACTCAGAAAAGAAATATTGAAATACGGAGTCCGAAACTCACTGCTTGTTGCCCCCATGCCCACTGCCTCCACTTCACAAATATTGGGCAACAATGAATGCTTTGAACCCTACACTTCCAATATTTACGTCCGCAGAGTACTGAGCGGAGAATTTATCGTAGTCAACAAACACCTCCTGCGTGATTTGGTAAAACTGGGTATCTGGAATGATACCATCAAAGACAAAATCCTGAAAGCCGACGGCTCCATACAGCAAATTGATGAAATCCCACAGAATCTCAAAGATCTTTATAAAACAGCGTGGGAGATCAAACAACGCACCATCATCGACATGGCTGCCGATCGCGGGGCTTTCATCGATCAGTCGCAATCTTTGAACCTTTTTGTGGAAGATGTGAACTATGCAAAAATGACCAGTGCTCATTTCTACGCCTGGAAAAAAGGTCTTAAAACCGGAATGTATTACCTGAGGACACGAGCCGCAGCCAGTGCCATCAAATTCACCGTCTCTCAGGATAATTCCTTAACTACCAATAAAAGAAATGAGAACACTCCCAAGCCCCAAATCCTTGGAAATGAAGACAGCCTGATTGTGGAACGCGGACAAGGACACTTGCTGGAGGTACCGGCTTCCCAACAGGAACAGATTAGTTGTTCACTGGATAATCCGGAAGGATGCGAAATGTGCGGATCTTGAATTTCAACAAACGATTTTAAGCTTTTAATCAGGGCTTTTTCATAAAAGCCCTTTTTTATTTTAATAAAATTACCATAAATAAAAGCTAATCCAAATCTCATGTTGCTTTCAATTAATATGTTAATAAAGTCAAATTTTATTAACATCCAAGGTTAAAAGAAAACAAAAATTTTAATTATATCCCCCGTAAGTTGAAGATTTGACACATTTTCAAGAAAGTTAAAGTTTATGAACATTTTGTTCATTTTAAAAAAATTATTAACAATTGTGTAAAATTGTGTAATTTAGTGGTAAAAAGTGTCAAAAAAGAATTAGTTTTGTTCCTGATTCAACATGATTGGGCTGATAGGAGAATACGATTGTAAAGTGGACGCCAAAGGCCGTTTCATGTTTCCGTCTGAACTCAAAAAGCAGATGGGAAAAGAATTTGATGACGGCTTTGTGGTAACACGCAACTTACATCAGCCCTGTTTGGTAGTTTATCCTAAGGCGGAATGGGCACGTTTGAACAAGAAGCTTTCCAGGCTTAACCGCTTAATTAAAGCCAATGATATTTTCGTCAGAAAAGTTACCGGTGGAGCCACACCGGTGGAACCCGACGGCGCAGGAAGGATACTGATTCCAAAATCGCTGGCCGATCACGCTTCCATACAACAAGACATTAAAGTGGTGGGGAGTAACAATCTGATTGAAATCTGGGACAAAAACAAATATCTGGACTTCATGAACTCGGAAGTGGATATTGAAAAGTTGGCCAACGACGTGATGGGCAGTATCGACTTTTCTGATGATGAGTCCTGAAAAGAAAAAAAATTATAGGAGCGAAGCCTCCTATCATATATCCGTTCTTTTACATATTGCATCGGACCTGCTGATCACCAGCAAAGACGGAACCTATGTTGACCTCACTTTCGGCGGAGGAGGGCATTCCATGGAAATCCTCAACCGAATCGGCAATAAAGGAAAATTAATTGCCTTTGATCAGGATCCGAACGTACCCTTTACGGATTTTCTTTCTCATATGGATTTTCATTCCGACAAACGCTTCTGCTTCATTCCGTCAAATTTCAGGTTTTTGGCACAACATCTTCATTATTTGAAAATCAAAGAAGTTGATGGTATCATCGCCGATCTGGGGCTTTCATCCGCACAATTAGATAGAAATGAACGCGGCTTTTCATATTTCTCGGATGAAAAACTGGATATGCGGATGAACCCAAAGCAAAAGCTCACCGCCGATGATGTGATTCATCAGTATCCGGAAGCTGAACTGAAAAGGATTTTTTCCGAATACGGTGAAATCCAGAATGCCTTAAGCCTGGCAAAAAATGTATGTGAATACCGTGAAAAACATCGCTTTAGTTCATGCAGGGCCTTGGCAGAATGGGCCGTTCGCTACGCGAATGAAAGTAAAAAAGAAAAATTTTTAGCTAAACTTTTTCAGGCGCTGAGGATGGAAGTAAACGACGAATGGAATGCCTTAAAAGAAATGTTGGAACAGGTTCACGGGCTTTTAAGGCCGGGTGGAAGGCTGGTGATCATTTCCTATCACAGCCTGGAAGACAGGATGGTGAAAAACCTTTTCCGTTACGGAAATGTGGAAGGAAAAGCGAAGACAGATCCCATCACCGGTGTGCAACAAAAATTCTGGAAAATCCTGACACCCAAACCTATAGTGCCCGATGCAATGGAATTAAAAACCAATCCACGTTCCCGCAGCGCTAAGCTAAGGGCAGCGGAAAAAATATAAACATGAGCAAAAACAAATTAAGAAAACATACCAGGGAACTTCACGAAGAAAAACCACGCACTTATACTCAAACCAAAAAGAGCAAGAACCGCTTTACGCTTCATAAGCGCCTGTCCAATTTTCTTTTTGGAGCAGGATTTTTGGAAGATGCCCGTAATGCACCGGTATTTCGTTACCTCATGTTCCTGAGTTTGCTTTTTATGGCATATATCTTTTACGGGTATCGTTCCGAAAAGCAAATCCGAAAAGCCAACAAGCTTCAAAAGGAAATTCAGGAATTACGTGCCGAATACATTTTTACTACAGGTGAACTGATGTTCTTAAAGAAGCAAAGCCGGCTTTCTGAAAATGTAAAAAAACTGGGGCTGAAATCTTCCACCACTCCGCCTTACATCATTAAAACAAACAAAGAAAATCTGGAGCCATGAGAAAAAGCATGCTTCGCGTAAATATTCTATTTACCGTAGTGCTGTTAATGGCATGCTTAATTGTGTATCGAATTTTCATCATTCAGGTTAAAGAAGGTGAATACTGGAGGTCGAAGGTGTTAAAGAATACCATTCGGTTATTTGAAATTCAGGCCATACGCGGAAATATTTTCGATCAAAAAGGATATTTATTGGCCACTTCCGTGCCCTACTACGAAGTGGGGTTCGACATCAACGCACCTTCCCTGAAAGAGGAAGATTTGAAAAAATCACTCGATTCACTTTGTCAGAAATTAGCAGAACTTTTTAAAAATAAACCGGCATGGAAGTATAAAAAAGAATTTAATGAAGCAAGAAAAAACGGAGATCGTTATGTATTGATTCAAAGAAATGTAAGTTATAAGGAATTAAAAACCTTGCGCACTTTCCCCATTTTAAGGAATGGTAAGAAAGGGGGGCTGGTGATTTTACAATATGGAAAACGGGAACGTCCGTTCCGTCTTTTAGCTGCCCGAACCATAGGATACAGCCGGCCCGGTATAAAACCCGTCGGTATTGAAGGAGCTTATGATAGCATATTACGTGGCATAAACGGAAAACGCCTCATGCAAAAAATTGCTGTGGATGTTTGGAGGCCTCTTAACGACAAAAACGAAGTGGAACCGAAAGACGGTTGCGATATTATTACCACCCTTGATATTAATATCCAGGATGTGGCTGAAAAAGAATTAATGAACGCTCTGGAAAAAAACCAGGCCTCTCACGGTTGTGCCATATTAATGGAAGTTAAAACCGGTGCCATTAAAGCCATTGCCAATCTTACCCGAATTCAGAATAAAGACACCGTATTTTATGAAGAAGTCATGAATTATGCTGTTGGCTATCCAACTGAGCCCGGTTCTACGTTCAAATTAGCTTCCATGCTGGCCCTGATGGAAGAACATCAAGTAGGGCCCGATGAAACAGTATTTGTGGGGAACGGGCAATGCACCTACTACGACCGGCTGATGAAAGATGCACATCCTCCTCATGCCTCCACGCTTACATTAAAAGATGTTTTTGCGCATTCCTCTAATGTGGGTACTTCCAGGCTTATTACCAAATATTTTCAGCAGCAACCCGAAAAGTTTGTCAAATACATGAAAAAATTCCACTTACATGAAAAAATTGGTATTGATATTCCCGGCGAAGGTCAACCTAAAATCAAACATCCCAAAAACAAAGATTGGTATGGAACCACTCTGCCATGGATGAGCATCGGTTATGAAGTTATGATCACCCCCATTCAGCTCCTGACACTCTACAATGCGATTGCCAATAACGGATGCATGGTTAAGCCCAGATTCATTTCAGAAATATTGGTTAATGGTAAAACCATAAAAAAATATTCGCCTCAGGTTATCGACTCGCACATCGTGAGTCCATCTACCGTGGAAAAAGCTAAAATATTGATGGAATATGTGGTGGAAAACGGAACCGGAAGGGCCGTAAAAATCCCTTACATTAAAGTTGGCGGGAAAACCGGCACGGCACAAATAGCCAAAAAGGGAAATTACAAATCGGAGGGCAGTGTTACGTATCAGGCCTCTTTTGTAGGATATTTCCCTGCCGACAACCCGCTCTATACCTGCCTGGTTATAATCAACTCCCCCAGCAACGGCATCTATTACGGGGGATTAGTAGCTGCCCCTGTATTCAAAGAAATTGCAACCAAAGTATGGTCCACCGATATTGAATTTCACAAACCCATTAATCTTGAAAGCAACAGACAGCTTATTGCACATATTCCCCCGTCTTCTGCCCAACGAAAAGAAATTATCTACAATGTGTATAAACAACTCCATATTCCCTTAAAAGATTCGAATTCAAATACTGAAAACTATACTCCATATGCCATCTTAACATCATACGCCAATCAAACCCAATTAAAATCCGTTAACCATCCTTCCAACTTATTAAACAAATCCATCATGCCGGACCTAACAGGTTTTACTCCCGATGAAGCGGTCTTCATACTGGAAAATGCAGGGCTCGATGTGAAAATCAAAGGGGCCGGTTGGGTAGTAAGGCATTTTCCCGAACCCGGAAAAAAAATTGAAAAAAACCAAACTGTTCAATTGGTGCTGGGAATATGAAGTTGCTGAGTGAAATACTGTATGGTTGCCCCATTCTTAGGGTTCAAGGAGATACACACCTGGCTATAAGCGGTGTATCAATTCATACATACCATGTAAAAAAAGATTTTCTCTTTATTGCCATACGCGGAACAAAAACTGATGCACATCAGTTTATCCCAACTGCAATTGAACAAGGGGCTGTTGCCATTATATGTGAATATTGGCCTGATCAAATTCCCGAAAACATAACGGTCATTCAAGTCAGCGATACGCGCAAAGCAGCAGGAATTTGTGCGTCCAATTTTTATGATAACCCTTCTTCAAAATTAAAGTTGGTCGGGGTGACCGGCACCAACGGAAAAACCACTACGGTTACACTTTTACATTATGTATTTCAACAAGCCTTTGGTTCGGCCGGGCTTATTTCAACCGTCGTGAACAAAATAAAAAATAAGGAATATCCCAGTGCCCTGACCACTCCCGACCCCGTATCGTTGCAGGAAATGCTGCATGAAATGGTTAAGGAAGGATGCACACATGCCTTTATGGAAGTCAGTTCCATTGCCGTTGATCAAAAAAGAATTGAAGGGATCAACTTTACGGGAGCAGTATTTACAAACCTAACTCACGATCATTTGGACTATCACGGCACGTTTGAAAATTACAGAGATGCCAAAAAAAAATTTTTCGATTCCATCGGCAAGCATGCTTTTGCATTAACCAATAAAGACGATAAAAACGGCCTGTATATGCTACAAAACTGTAATGCAAAACATTTCACCTATGGGTTAAAGCATCAGGCCGATTTCATGTGTAAAATTCTTGAAAAGGATTTTGAAGGCATGCACTTACGCATTAATTCAAAAGAATTTTATACCCGACTCACCGGAACGTTTAATGCTTATAACCTGACAGCCGTGTTTGCCGTATGTGTTATACTGGGATTTGATGAACAACAGACTCTTACGATCCTGAGTTTGGCCGAACCCGTAAGGGGCCGATTTCAGTATTACAGAACCTCCGATGGCGTAACAGGTGTTGTGGATTATGCACACACCCCTGATGCATTGGAAAATGTTTTGAATACCATTCACGACATTGCCGTGAAAAATGAAAAGATCATCACGGTGGTGGGATGCGGGGGAAATCGTGATACCGCAAAAAGGTCATTGATGGCAGAAATTGCATGTCGGTTGAGCCATAAAGTGATCCTCACCTCCGATAATCCGCGCGATGAAGATCCGAAGGAGATAATCCGCCAGATGCAAGAAGGCGTTCCTCCAAACATGAAATCGAATGTGGTTTGCATCACCGACAGAAAAGAAGCCATTCTTGCGGCCAAACAAATGGCTGCACCGGGCGATATTGTGCTGATTGCAGGAAAAGGCCACGAAACATACCAGGAAATTAAAGGAATAAAATATCCTTTCGACGATATGGAAATATGGAAAGAAACCGATAAACAAACATTAAAATAATGCTCTATTATTTGTTCACATACCTCGACCAACATTTTGACTTTCCTGGAGCTGGAGTGTTCAGGTATATTTCTTTCCGTGCCGCCATGGCCTTGATTTTTGCCTTGATCATTTCAACGGTATTCGGAGGCAGGATTATTGAATGGATAAGAAAAAAACAAATTGGCGAGACCATACGTGAACTGGGGCTTGAAGGTCAATCGCAAAAAGCCGGCACTCCCACCATGGGGGGCATTATCATCTTACTTGCGATTCTTATTCCCGTATTATTGTTCACCAAGCTGCACAATGTATATGTGGTGCTGATGATCATTACAACGTTATGGTTAGGCTTTCTGGGATTTCTGGATGATTATATCAAAGTATTCAAAAAAAATAAAGAAGGCCTGAAGGGTAAGTTTAAAATCATCGGGCAAGTGGGCATAGGCATAATCGTGGGGGTTGTATTGTACTATCATCCCAACGTGGTTATTCGGGAGCGAATTGTTTCGAACAAGCAGGACGCCTGGGCTGCGGCTAAAGATACCCCGATGGAAAAACCGGAGATTCAAATTCCAACTTACTCTACCATCGATGAAAAATCGCTGAAAACAACCATTCCTTTCATGAAGCATAATGAACTGGATTATGGCTCATTCATTGCGTGGCTTTGTGATGATTGCTGGAAATACGGCTGGGTGGTATTTATTCCGGTGGTTATACTGATAGTAACGGCCGTCTCGAACGGAGCCAACATCACCGACGGTATCGATGGGCTTGCAGCAGGCACCAGTGCCATTATCGGTGTGGCCCTGGCCATATTTGCTTATGTATCAGGCAACTTCGTTTTTGCCGACTATTTGAATATTATGTATATCCCCTACAGCGGAGAATTAGTGGTGTTCATGGCAGCATTCATCGGGGCGTGTGTGGGATTTTTGTGGTATAACACCTTTCCTGCCCAAATATTCATGGGCGACACCGGCAGTCTGATGATTGGCGGAATCATCGCCGTTTGTGCCATATGCATAAGAAAAGAATTGCTCATTCCGGTCTTGTGCGGAATATTTTTTATTGAAAACCTGTCGGTGATTCTTCAGGTGGCCTATTTCAAATATCAAAAGAAAAAAAGAGGCCTGGAATATGCCCAACAACATCGGCTCTTTCGTATGGCTCCTTTACATCACCACTATCAAAAAAGCGGCATTCATGAAGCAAAAATTGTAGTCAGGTTTTTAATTGTAGGCATCATCCTTGCGGCCCTAACCTTCATAACCCTGAAGCTCAGATGAAAAAGGAGAGGATAACCATATTAGGGGGCGGAGAAAGCGGTGTGGGTGTGGCTTTACTGGCCAAGCATCTGGGCTATGACGTGTTTTTATCGGACGGAGGAAAAATAAAAGAAAAATATATAGCCGATCTCATAAATCATGGAATTGATTTTGAAGAAGGCAAACATTCTGAAGATAAAATCCTGCAGGCAGATGTGGTTGTTAAAAGTCCGGGCATTCCTCATGAAACAACAATTGTTCAAAAAGTACTCCAAAAAAATATTCCGCTTTGGTCCGACATTGAATTCGGATATCGGCATTGTAAATCCAAAATCATTGCCATAACCGGTACAAATGGAAAAACAACCGTTACCCACTGGATGCACCATCTGATGCTGAAAGAAAAACCGGATACGGTGATGGCAGGCAATGTCGGAAACAGCTTTGCCCGGGAACTGATTCGGCTACCACAACCGGAATGGTATGTTTTGGAAGTAAGCAGTTTTCAACTAGACGACTGCCACCATTTTTGTCCTGATATCGCTATCCTTACGAACATCACTCCCGATCATCTTAATCGTTACCAGAACCGTTTGGAGTATTATATTGATGCAAAATTCAAAATCACACGTTCACAAACCGAAAAACAAACATTTATTTATAACGGTAGCGACCCCATCACCAATCAAAACCTCCATCGTTGTTCCATCAAATCCAAAACACTGAAGTTCGGTTACAACAATCCTGAATTTCAGGCATATTGTGATGAAAAAAAAAAACAAATCCATATACAACTAAACCCTCAAAACACCCTCACTATGACAATAGAACAACTCGCGCTCCAGGGCAGACACAATGTGTATAATGCCCTTGCTGTAGCCCTTGCCGGACAAGTGGCTGGCATTCGTAACCAGAAAATCCGTGAAGCCCTCATGGATTTTAAAGGTGTGGAACACCGCCTTGAACTGGTCATGAACAAAGAAGGCGTTGATTACATCAACGACTCAAAAGCCACCAATGTGAATTCCGCGTGGTTTGCCCTCGATTCCATGACCAAGCCCGTTGTGTGGATTTGCGGGGGCCAGGATAAAGGCAACGATTACAGTGAACTGGATGAAGTGGTCAAAGCGAAAGTAAAAGCGATGGTTTGTCTGGGAAAAGATAACCGAAAAATCATCGAACATTTTAAAGACATCGTGAATGTCATCGTAGAAGCCAAAAACATGAACGATGCTGTAGTGCTTGCCTATCGGCTGGCTAAAAAAGGCGATGTCGTGTTACTGTCACCGGCATGTGCGAGCTTCGATTTGTTTGAAAACTATGAAGACCGCGGCATGCGTTTTAAGGCAGCCGTGAAAGCATTATAAATTACTTCTACTTATTATGCTTCAAAAACATCTTGGTGCAAATCGCGGGCTTTGGGTCATGCTGATATTCTTCGGGATGATTTCCCTGCTGTTGGTCTATTCCAGTGTGATGACCCTGGCCTATCGGTTTCATCAGGGAAACACGGAATTCTACTTGCTGAAGCATGCTGCCATTTTGTTGTTCGGACTAACCATCGGATATACCATTCAAAAAGTAAAGTATGTGTTTTGGGGAAGAATCTCCGTTTTTCTTTACATTTTCATCTTGCCGCTGCTTGCCTTTACCTTATTTAACGGAATCAGCGTTGGAGAAGCAAGCCGGTGGTTGGAAATTCCGGGTATCAACCTTTCTTTCCAACCTTCCGATCCAGCCAAACTTATTTTAATATTATTTACCTGCAGAAATATTGTGAAATATCCCGAAGCATTACACGATTTTAAAAAATTCATGCTTCGCTTTATCCTCCCAGCCGTATTGATGTGTCTTTTTATTTTTCCCGCCAACTTATCCACCGCTATTCTCATCTTCCTGAACACCATTTTAATCCTTTGGATATCCGGAGCATCCATAAAAAATTTATTTTATTTATTTCTGATTTTAACAGTAATCGGAATTGTGTTTTTTACTCTGATCTGGTTTGTGCCCGAGTTTGTTCCGCGTGGAAAAACGTGGAAATCCAGGATTGAAAATTTTTCCAACGAAAAAAGTTCCGGCAACTATCAGGCCGAACAGGCCAAAATTGCGATTGCTTCAGGGGGGTTAGTTTTCGGAAAAGGTCCGGGAAACAGCATCCAGCGAGCCTTCCTGCCTCAGGCTTCCTCCGATTTTATTTTTGCCATCATGGTTGAAGAATATGGGGTATTGATCAGCATACTGGTGTTGTTCTTTTACCTGATTCTTTTGTATAAAGGAATACAAATTTATCGTTCATGCGAACATCCGTTCGGAGCAACAGTGGCATTGGGGCTTGTTATTTCCATCGTCGTGCAAGCACTGGTTAACATGATGGTGGCCGTGAACCTCATTCCCGTGACGGGACAACCTTTACCCCTGATCAGCATGGGCGGAACTTCCATTTGGTTCACCATGGTGGCAATGGGCATCATCATGAGTATCAACAATAAAATTCATCAAAAGAAAGAAAGCGAAATATCAGAGTAGGACATCAAGCTGATGAATCCAACACCCAGGATCATATTCAGTGGAGGAGGAACGGGAGGTCATATCTTTCCTGCCATTTCCATTGCTCAAAGTGTCAGAAAGTTGGTACCACATGCTGAAATATTATTTGTAGGTGCGGAGGGCCGTATGGAAATGGACAAGGTTCCGGCTGCAGGCTTTAATATTGTGGGATTGCCGATTGTGGGTTTTCAAA
Organism: Bacteroidia bacterium; assembly: GCA_026415195.1. Taxonomy (GTDB): domain Bacteria; phylum Bacteroidota; class Bacteroidia; order B-17B0; family Aurantibacillaceae; genus JAOAHO01. Next base: position 19,727 of record JAOAHO010000022.1, read on the forward strand.
GGAAAAATATTCTGAAAAACATCAAATTACCGTTTTTATTATGGAAGAGTATCCGTAAGGCCCACGAAATACTGGATACATTTAAGCCCCACGTGGCCGTGGGCACCGGCGGCTATGCAAGCGGGCCTTTGTTGTGGGCATGCCGAAATAAAAAAATTCCTTATCTGATACAAGAACAGAATGGCTTCCCCGGCATCACCAACAAGCTTTTGGCAAATCGTGCACATAAAATCTGCACAGGTTATCCGGGAATGGAAAAATTTTTTCCGAAAGAAAAAGTGGTGTTCACCGGAAATCCGGTAAGGCAAGACCTGAAGGAACTAGATGCAAAAAAAAATGAAGCTATTGAGTTTTTCGGATTAGCTCCTCTGAAAACAACATTGTTGGTATTGGGAGGAAGTTTGGGAGCAAAAGCCATTAATGAAAACATAAAAAAAATATTTAACCAACTGCAAAATAACGGTTTACAAATCATTTGGCAAACAGGAAAAGGTTACCTGAGCGAAATAAAAACATTTATACAACAACATGGTTCGGAGAAGGGAATATATGTATCCGATTTTATAGGAAGGATGGATTTGGCCTATGCCGCAGCCGATATCATCCTGAGCCGGGCTGGAGCTTCCACCATATCGGAAATCTGCTTAGCCGGGAAATGTTGTGTGTTCATCCCTTCACCCAACGTTGCCGAAGATCATCAAACCAAAAACGCAAAGGCATTGGCCGATCGTCGGGCAGGAGTCCTGATCCATGAATGGGAGGCCGAACATAAGCTTTTTGAAGAAATTTCCCGACTGGCTGCAAATCCTGAACTCAGAAATAAAATTGCGGAACAGGCCAGGCTCCTGGCAAAGCCGAATGCATCAGACGATATTGCCAAAATAATTTTGGAACTCATTCCATGATACTTGATAACTTTCCATACCGGATGGCGTATTTTATCGGCCTTGGCGGCATCGGAATGAGTGCCCTGGCACAGTTTTTCAAAAAAGCGGGTATGCACGTGGAGGGTTATGACAAGACGCCCTCCTCCGTAACGGATAGGTTACAATCGATGGGAATACCGTGCCGCTTTGAAGAAGATCTGGAATATTTGCAAGAAATATTAAAATCATACTCCAAAAATGAAATTTTAATCATTTATACTCCGGCAGTTCCTAAAACACATCTCGAATATCAATGGCTCATTCATAATGGTTATATTATCCGAAAACGCGCAGAAATTCTGGGAGAAATCAGCAGGTTTTTTCCAACCATTGCTATTGCCGGCACGCACGGAAAAACCAGCACCACCACATTCGTAACTCATCTTCTGAAAACAGCAGGAAAAAAAGTATTGTCGTTCATGGGAGGCATTTCCGTTAACTACGACACCAACTTCCTCCTGCCCGACAACCTATCTGACCCCGAAAGTGTTTGGATGATTGCTGAAGCCGACGAATACGATCGATCTTTTCTTCATCTCAGGCCATCCATTGGGATCATCACTTCCACCGATCCTGATCATCTGGATATCTATTCCGACTCGGCATCTTTTAAAAAAGGCTTTAGCGAATTTTCATCCTACTGCAAAGATTATATCATTGTTAACAAACATGTTGAAAATGAATTCACGGAACATAAAAACAAATTCACATACTCCATAGATTTAAATAGCACTTGTTACGTACGTTCTTTGGATATAAAAAATGCCGTCTCATATTTTATTCCTTCATGCATGGGGAATACGCTCGGGCCAATGGAATTGAACATACCGGGAAGGCACAACGTGGAAAATGTACTTGCCGGTATTTTACTCGGAAAGTTGATGCAAATTCCCGATGAAGTAATTAATAAAGCTGTTAAAACTTTCAGAGGAGTGGAACGAAGATTCGACATACGCATTAAAACCAACGATTTGATTTTTATCGACGACTACGCACACCACCCCACTGAAATAGCAGCCACCTTGAAATCGGTGAAGGAATATTTTCCGGGTAAAAAAATCAGAGTCGTATTCCAGCCGCATCTATTCACGCGCACACGCGATTTTATGGACAGATTTGCAGAGAGTCTTTCATTGGCTGATGAAGTGTGGCTGCTGGATATATATCCGGCCCGCGAAGAACCGATTGAAGGCGTAAGTTCACAAGCCCTGTTGGAAAAAATCCGCATCGCACAAAAGAAACACGTTACCAAAGAACAAGTATTGAATGAGTGTTTGAACGGTAATCCGCAAGTGCTGATTACGATGGGGGCAGGAGACATAGATCGCCTAGTCAAGCCCATCGAAAATAAAATTAAAAAACAAAAGAAAATTGAAGCATAAAAAACACATAATCAAAAAAATTTTTCGCATAGTAGTGCCTGTAGTGGCTTTGACTGCCCATTTTCTTTTGCTTTCATTTTCGTCCGACAAACTGCGTGAATGCAAACCCAAAATTGTTCAAATCAACATATATCCTGAATATCTTCGTTTTGTCCTACCCAACGATATTCATCAACAATTGAAAGGAATTCATGAAGACAACGGCGCTTTGCCTTATGGGAAAATTTATAATGCTCATCAAAAACTGATTCATAATCCGTGGCTTTCCGAAACCGTTGTTTTTATGCCTCATCCGGAAATGGCCATAATCGAATGCGGACAACGACGTCCTTTTTTTCGTATGCAAAACAGCAAAGGGGAACATGTGTACATGGATAGTTCCGGAAAAATATTCCCTCCTGTTAAGCATTTTGCGGCTCGCGTACCCATGGCTTCGGGGTATATCCATGAAAATTTTTCACGCATGAAAGAATTCAGCATGGCTCAAATACTGAATAATCCGAACCTTAGTGCCGTATTCAAAGCATCGGATGTTTGGAAGGTGTTAACGGCCTTGCAACAGGACAGTTTGTTATCCGAAATGATCAAAAATATTTATTTCGACCCGCATGGTAATGTCGTTCTGATTCCCAGCATTGGCAAACATAAAGTAGTTGTGGGAAAAACCCATCGTTTAAATGAAAAATTAAAAAAACTTTCTATTTTTTACAAAGAAGCTTATCTTAAAACATCATCGGCTGATTTGTACACCCACATTCAGTTACAATTCAAAAATCAAATTGTATGTTCAATGAAGGAATCCATAAAACCATGAACGAAAATCCGGAACAATTTCCCATTGTGGTGGGGCTTGACATAGGAACCACAAAAATTGCCGCATTTGCCGGGTACAGGAATGAGCACGGAAAAATTGAGATTTTAGGAATGGGCCGCACCGATTCATTTGGTGTGTTGCGCGGAATGGTTTCGAACATTGAACTCACCGTTCAGGCCATCAAAAAGGCACTTGCCCAGGTAGATACCAATGCCGACCTTGAAATTAAAGAGGTGGTGGTGGGCATTGCAGGCCAACATATTAAAAGTCTGCATCATCGTGATATGGTTACGCGATCGAATACGGATAATGAAATTTCGGAAGACGACGTGCGCCAACTCACCGAAAATATTTACCGCATCACCATGAACCCGGGCGAGGAAGTGATCCATGTCATTCCTCAGGAATATATCATCGATAATGAACCCGGTATCAAAAATCCCGTGGGGCATACGGGCATCCGCCTGGAAGGAAATTTTCACATCATCACGGGACAAGTGAGCCCAATCAAAAATATTTATAAATGCGTAACGAAAGCCGGTTATGAAGTGAAGGGATTGTATCTGGAACCTATTGCAAGTGCTGAAGCTGTATTGTTCCCGGAAGAAAAAGAAGCCGGCGTGGCATTGGTTGACATTGGGGGCGGCACCACCGACATTGCCATTTTCTATGACGGCGTTATCCGACATACGGCCGTAATTCCATTTGGCGGAAACATCATCACGGAAGATATTAAAGAGGCCTTTAAACTGATCCATGCACAAGCAGAAAAATTAAAAGTTAAATTCGGTTCTGCCCTTCCAACTGAAACTGCCAGAAATCAAAAAGTAACCATCAGCGGCATTGCCGGAAGGCCGTCTAAAGAAGTATCATGTTATACTTTAGCTCAGGTCATTGAAGCCCGAATGAAGGAAATTCTGGAGTTTGTGGAATATGAAATTAAAACTTCGGGATTCGAGAAAAAATTATCACAAGGCATTGTAGTAACCGGTGGTGGTTCGATGCTGATGAATCTGAGTAAGCTTATATCATATCAACTTGGATTGGAATGCCGATTGGGAAATCCGCATATTCACCTGGCCGGGAACCAAAACGAATTAAAGAATCCCATGTATGCAACCGGTATCGGCTTGGTGATGAAAGGCCTGGAAGACGAAGAGAAAAGACTAAGTGAATATTTAAAAAAACAAAAGCTGGAACAGGTTCAACTGAAGAAAGAAGCAGAGGCTAAGTCACAAACAAGGAAAAAAACCATAATCGACTTTTTCTCTAACCTGAAAACGAAAGTGGAAGGATGGATTGAAGACGATCTGGATTAACCCCATAAAATCAAACAACCATGATTCAATTTGAATTACCTGAAGAAAAAAGTTCCATCATTAAGGTGATGGGCGTTGGAGGCGGCGGCAGCAATGCCGTTAATCACATGTATCGATTGGGCATTAAAGGCGTGGATTTCTATGTGTGCAACACTGATGTACAGGCTTTGAACGAAAGCCCGGTGCCCAATAAAATTCATTTGGGGAAAATAAAAACCAAAGGGCTAGGAGCCGGATCTATTCCGGAAGTGGGAAGAGATTCGGCACTGGAGAGCATTGATGAAATAAGAAAAGTGCTTTCCGAAAATACGGAAATGGTATTTATTACTGCGGGCATGGGCGGAGGTACAGGCACGGGTGCGGCGCCGGTTATCGCTTCGGTGGCTCGTGAATTGGGGATCCTCACTGTAGGCATTGTTACCATGCCCTTCACCTTTGAAGGAAAACGAAGAAGAATGTATGCGGAGAAAGGGCTCGAGGAGATGAAAAAAAGCGTGGACACCTTGCTGGTCATCAACAACGACAAACTGCGCGAACTATATGGCAGTTTGAAAATGCGGGAAGCCTTTGCACATGCCGATAATGTATTAACCAATGCTGCCAAAAGCATTGCGGAACTCATCAGTACCCACCTTCATATCAACCTCGATTTGAACGATGTCCGCACTGTGATGAAGGACAGCGGCCTTGCTCTGATGGGCACGGCAGTGGCAAGCGGTGAAAATCGTGCCCTGAAAGCCGTTCAAATGGCACTGGCCTCGCCCTTGCTGAACGATAATGACATCGTCGGAGCAAGGCATGTATTATTGAATATCATGGCAGGAAGCGATGATATTGAAATGGATGAATTTGATGAAATCACACAATACGTCAATGAAGCAAGCGGCAACTCTGCTGAAGTTATTTTCGGATATGGAACCGATACTTCCCTTGGCGATACGGTAAGCGTTACCATTATTGCCACCGGATTTCAATCGAACAAGGGTACGGAAAGAAACCAACAGGCAGAAGAGGTTCATACTCTTTCCCAAACCGAAATTTCCGCAACATCACAACAAATTACGGACGAAGAGCCCTTTGTCAATGCCCAAAAAGAATCGGCATCCGGGCTTAATATGGAATTGAAAACCAAAGAGGAACAAATTTTAACATTTAATGAGTTTGTTCCCTCTTCTCAAATTCAGGATGTACCCCAGGATTCCGTAAAAGTTCTTTCTCTGGATGATGACGATAAAACCAGTCAAAGTGAAAAATCGTTTTCAGTAAGCACCACATCCGATGCACCGACCGGCAACACAAGCACAATGGACAGCATTAAATCACAGAAAGAAAATTTGGAATTGGTGAAAGAACGCATCAGACAATTGAAAAATATTGCCAAGGCCTATAAAAATCCGGAAATGCTCAACAAACTGGAAAAAGAACCTGCCTATCTTAGGCAAAACATTCAGAGTGAAGACCTGAATTATAATCAGGAAGAGGAAATTCATTCCAAATACACCATAGAAGAAGAAGACGGAAAACCAAAAATAAAGCCAAACAATTCATTTCTTCACGGGCAACCATCTTAACTGACAATTAAATTAATTTTTTCAACGCAGTGGCTTAACCTTCCGCTGCGTTTTTTGTTTTATATTTACATATCATGCATAAAAATTTGTTCTTCATTTTTTATCTTTTGATTTTGAAAAATATTCTGAGCCAGGACACGATGTCGGTGCTGGTGTATAATATTTTAAAATATTCCTCTACCGATATAAACAAAAACCGCTACAAAGACATTCGGGAAGTCATCAAACATACAAAGCCCGACATTGCCATGTTTTGCGAAATAGACAACACCGGTGCACCGCAATTTCTGCTCGACTCGGCCTTTAATGCAGCAGGGGTGGGTACTTATTCACGCTCTGTTTTTATTGACGGCACCGACACCGACAACATGCTTTATTATAAGCCATCAAAAGTAAAACTGTTAAAACAAAAACAAATCCTTACTTCTTTAAGAGACATTAGCCAGTATGTGGTGTACAAAAACAACAATCAGGGCGATACGGTGAAGGTATATCTGCACATGGCTCACTTGAAAGCCGGCAGTACCCCCTCAGACGAATCACAACGGAATGCGGAAGTTAGTTCTTTTTGCTCCAACATCACCACCATTCCGGCCACGGCAGCAGTGGTGTTTGCTGGGGATTTGAATTTAAAATCATCGGCGGAAGCCGCATGGAATACATTAACAAGCGGGAGTACTTGTGCGCATACATTTTTCGATCCGATTAATCAGGTGGGATTTTGGAATAATAATATTGCCTACGCCCCTTACCACACTCAGTCCACCCGATCCAACTCCAACCCCGGTTGTTGTGGTGCGGCCACCGGCGGGCTTGACGACAGGTTTGACTTCATCCTCATTAATCAAACCATAAAAAACGGTAACCATAAAGTTAAATATCTTCCAAATTCATATTATGCCGTGGGTAACGACGGACAACATTTTAACCTTTCCATCAAAGAAGCCCCTACGAATACCTCGGTGCCGGCTATAGTGAATAACGCCCTTTTCAACATCAGCGACCACCTGCCCGTTATGATGAAATTAATCCTGGAAATTTCACCCGTTGGCTTAAACGAATGGAATTCATCGGTCTGCAAACCCTATTTTATATCCACGGCTTACGGAGAAGAAATTATTTTAAAATCGAATTGCCCCTTCACGGGAACTTTTACCGCATATGATTTGAACGGAAAAAAAATTATTCAAAAACAAGTACAGCTTTCTATAGAACAATCAGAGTCAATTTTTAAACCCGAAAAAGGAATTTACCTCTTTGAGTTTCTGAACGAAAACGGAAGGTATATTCAAAAATACCTATCAGCAGATTGATTTTAGTTTTTACAAAATAAAGGATCCCCCTTTATATCCTTTAAAAACAGAATAAAATCCATGATGTATTTCCCCTCTTCTGCCGTCACCGGCGGAAAGGCCTCAGCCACTTTTTGCATTACCGAAATCATTTTTTCTTTCAACTCCGGATTAAGATACCTTCCGTTAATCTCAATATTCTTTTTCGCATTTTCTAAAGCATCTTTTGAACTAAGCTTGTCTTTCTTTAATATTTTAAATATAATTTCGCTCACCTCAAAACCCCAGTTCTCTTTATGTAGTTCATCTTTGATAATCTGATTAAACTTCTGTTCTTCTTCGGGCTGAACTTTCCTGTCGGCAAAAGCCACGGCATAAACCGCTTCGCCCAATGCATAATATAAACTTTCTTTCGGATTCATGATACAAAAGTATTATGATAACCCATAAAAAAAACTGATTTGAAACATTTTCTTACATGACGTTCGTCAGGTTTTACATTATGCAGATTAATGAACATTGCATAAAGCAAATTGACTACGGAAGACATTAAAATAAAGCAGAAAACCTTATGCTTTCACTGTGGTAATGAATGTTCCGGTAATTCATTAATATTTGATGATAAAAATTTCTGTTGTACGGGATGCCGAACCGTTTATTCCCTTCTGAAAGAAAATGATTTATGTTATTATTATGATTTGGAAAAGAATCCGGGAAATTCACTTTCAGAAAAGCCGGCAAGCCATTTTGACTTCCTTGAATTAGAAGAATTTAAAAAAGATTTAATTACATATTCAGACGATAACATAAGCCGCCTTGAATTTTATGTACCGGGCATGCATTGCCTTTCGTGCATCTGGTTATTGGAACATTTACACAAAATAAAACCGGGAATAATGGCATCCCGGGCGGACTTTCACAAAAAAAAGGTATATGTGGATATTTTACCGCAAAAAATCACGATTTCCGAGACGGCACAACTTTTATCTTCTTTGGGATATGAACCTTATTTCAATAAACAAAATCAAAATAAAATTTCATTGGCTGAAAAAATCCCGATACGTATCCGAAAAATTGCCGTTGCCGGTTTTGCATTCGGGAATATCATGCTGTTGAGTTTTCCTGAATATCTGGGATTAACCAATTTTGATAAAAATGATAAATTTTTTCATCAACTTTTTTCATGGCTTAATATAGGGCTCAGCATTCCTGTTTTGTTTTACAGTGCTTCTGAGTTCTTCGTGAATTCCATCCAATCTTTCAAAAACAAATACCTCAACATAGATGCTCCTGTTGCGCTGGCCTTATTGATAACTTTTTTCAGAAGCCTGTATGAAATTTTTTATTTAGATGAACACGGTTACTTTGATTCCTTAAGCGGCATAGTTTTTTTTATGTTAATAGCCCGCTATGTTCAGGAAAAATCTTCTTGGTGGGCAGGGCCTGGTAAAGAATTAAAAAATTTTTTACCTATGGCGGTATGGGTTTTGGATGATAAAGGAAATGAGCAATTAAAACCCGTCGATGAAATTCAGGAAGGATCTGTTATTCGGGTTCTTCATGGGGAAGTGGTTCCTGCTGACAGTGTGTTGTTAAGTGACGAAGCACATTTTAATCTGGCTATGCTGAACGGAGAATCAAACTCCGTGAAGAAAATCAAATTTCAGAATGTTTATGCAGGATCAAAAAACGAAGGAAAAAGCATTTACCTGAAAGTAACCAAACCAATGAAGGAAAGTTATTTTACCCGGTTGTGGAACAATATGCAAATGGCACATAAAGAAGACGTGGAACTGGATAAAAAATTTTATGTTACGCAAATCAGTAAATATTTTACTTACGTCGTTTTTGCACTTTCTTTTTTAGGTTTTTCCTATCATTATTTTTTTACGGATACAGAAAAAGCATTTAAAGTATTAACCACCGTGCTGATCATTGCTTGCCCGTGTGCATTGCTGTTAGCTTCAGGATTTACCTCCGGCATGGGTTTGCATGAACTAAGAAAACTTGGCATTTATTTCAGGAATGAAAAAATTCCCGATGAATTCAGCAGGTGTAAAACCTGGGTATTAGATAAAACAGGGACACTCTCTTACAGAGATAAATCCGAAATTGTCTATCATGGCAGGGCCTTAACAGAAGATGAATTATCGATGACGGCTGAACTTACATCCCATTCCAAACATCCTTTAAGCAGAAAAATATATGAGTCGTTACGCGGATTTAAATGTCAAAGAACCCTTACAAACTATGAAGAATTTCCGGGGAAAGGGTTAAGGGGGGGTTTTGACGGGAATACTGAAATTAAAATCGGCAGCATGGAATTTACAGGGACAAATATAAACATCACCCAAAAAGGAACACATGTTTTTGTATCCATAAATGGCGATCCGAAAGGATATTTTCTGATTAAAAACAAATGGCGAAAAAATATTGACAAGCTTTTTGAACATTTAAACCGGCTTGGAATAAAAACCATAGTGGCCACGGGCGACCATCCGGATGCCATAGGAGAAGAAGAAAAGTCCTGGAAAACAAACATTTTTGCCGGATTAAAACCTGACCAAAAAGTAGCTATCATCAAAAAAGAGCAGAATAAAGGATTGAAAGTATGCATGATAGGAGACGGGATGAATGATGTCCCGGCATTGAGTGCATCGGATATATCCATAACGGTAAATGAAGGAGGGAATCAATTTCTTCCGGAAAGCGATATGATTTTGGATGCCCGGTTCGTGCCTTTCCTTGATAAAATCAGGCAATTTGCCATGCGTATGCGCACGGTCATTATCATTTGCTTTGTTTTTTCATTGATTTATAATTTCATCGGCTTATATTATGCACTTTCAGCTTCATTAAAGCCGGTCATTGCTGCCATATTAATGCCGGCAAGCACTACAGCTATTCTGCTGACCGGTTATATCGGCATACAGGTCATTGCCACAAAACTAAAAAATGATTTAGATCATGATTCAAATTGAGTATTATCAGGTTCATTTAATAAAGTACCCTTTAAAATTGCATCGGATATGATGATCATAATTATTCCGCTAACGTTCAGTTTACTGCTTGCCGTCTTTTTTCTGTTTCTGTTCATACGATCGGGTAAACAGCATCAATTCGATGATCTCGACTCGCCTTCCATAAGAATTTTATATGATGAGTCGGAAAGGCCTTATGTTGATGAAAATAATTTAAAACATATATGAACCAGGAATCATCCACAAAAAACGAAACATTTTATTACGACAATCAAATCGTAAAAATGTTTGGAATTGCCACCATAGTGTGGGGTGTGGTTGGCATGTTGGCAGGATTGCTGATTGCTTTCCAATTATACTTTCCAGCCCTCAGCTTTGAACTTCCCTATACGACCTTTGGTCGTGTAAGGCCCATACACACAAACGGTATCATATTTGCGTTTGTAGGCAACGGGATTTTCCTTGGCGTATATTACTCCCTTCAGAGATTGCTTAAAACCAGAATGTACAGCGATTTGCTGAGCAGGTTGCATTTTTGGGGGTGGCAACTCATCATCGTGCTGGCAGCCCTGACTTTGGCATTAGGTTTTACGACGGGAAAAGAATACGCCGAACTGGAATGGCCCATTGATATTTTAATTACCGTTGTTTGGGTGATATTCGGGTGGAATATGTTTTTTACTATTTTAAGAAGAAGGGAACAACATTTATATGTTGCCATTTGGTTCTATATTGCCACATTTATCACGGTAGCTATGCTCCATATAGTGAATTCGATTGAGTTTCCGGTGCATTTATTAAAATCTTATTCCTGGTATGCGGGTATGCAGGATGCCATGGTGCAATGGTGGTATGGACATAATGCCGTGGCATTTTTTCTGACCACACCCTATTTAGGACTTATGTATTATTTTCTTCCTAAAGCCGCAAACCGCCCTGTTTTTTCCTACCGTTTATCGATTATTCACTTTTGGGCACTAATATTTATTTACATATGGGCAGGGCCTCATCATTTACTTTATACAGCTACCCCCGATTGGGCTCAATCGCTTGGAGTAGTATTTTCAGTAATGTTGATAGCACCCTCGTGGGGCGGAATGATTAACGGTTTGCTGACCTTGCGCGGCGCTTGGGATAGGGTCCGCGAACAAGTTGAGCTTAAATTTATGGTAGTGGCGGTTACCGCTTACGGCATGGCAACCTTTGAAGGCCCCATGCTCAGTTTGAAAACGGTAAATGCCATTAGTCATTATACCGATTGGACTATCGGCCATGCCCATATCGGTGGGTTGGGCTGGAATGGTTTTCTGACTTTTGGAATATTGTATTGGTTAATTCCACGCCTTTATCGTACGGAATTATACAGCAAAGCACTTGCCAATTACCATTTTTGGATAGGCACCATCGGTATCGTGCTTTATGCAATCCCCATGTACTGGGCCGGTTTTATGCAAAGCGCCATGTGGAAGGAGTTTACGCCTGAAGGCCAGCTTAAATGGCAGTTTATGGATACCGTTACAGCCATGAAACCCTTTTATTTGTTGAGGGCGCTGGGTGGAGTACTTTATTTAACAGGTACAATTTTAATGGTTTATAATTTATGGAAAACCATGGCCAAAGGCAACTTCCTTGCACAGGAAGAAGCATCGGCACCACCGCTTCAACAACATTTCTCAAATCACGGAAAGGAACATTGGCACCGTTGGATAGAAAGAAGACCTGTTCAGTTCTTGTTGGTCAGCCTAATTGTGGTAGCCATTGGAGGTGTCATCGAATTTATTCCAACCTTCCTCATAAAAAGCAATATTCCAACCATTGCCACTGTAAAGCCCTATACTCCGCTTGAACTCACCGGAAGAGATATTTACATCAGGGAAGGTTGCTATACATGCCATTCGCAAATGATCAGGCCATTTCGAAGCGAAACGGCACGTTACGGTGAATATTCAAAAGCCGGAGAATTTGTATATGACCATCCTTTCCAATGGGGAAGCAAAAGAACCGGGCCGGATTTGGCAAGAGTGGGTGGCAAATATCCCGACAGCTGGCATTTCAATCATATGCTCGACCCCGTAAGCATGGCGCCGAATTCCATAATGCCGCCCTATCCCTGGCTCTTTACCAATAAAATGGATTTAAAATATCTGGTTCCGAAAATCAAAGCATTAAAAAGAATGGGGGTGCCTTATACGGATTCCGATATTGAAAACGCCGAAAAAATACTGAAAAAACAAGCCGACAGTATTGTTAACAACCTGAAGAAAGATAAGATAAATATTACAAACGATAAGGAAATTATTGCCCTGATTGCTTATTTACAACGCCTTGGCACCGACATTAAAAAGGAAAAAAATTTAGTAACACAATCTAATTAATAGGTGTTATGAAATTTTCATGGTATTTTGAAAATATCGAGAATATAAAATGGTACCCGGCAGCAGGCCTGATCCTATTCATGCTTCTTTTTATGTTTATCCTTTTTCACACCTATACCAAAAAAGAAAAGGATTATCAAATTCAAAAACAAATCCCCCTGGATTATGAAAAATAATAAAAATCTGATCTATGCCGTTGCTTTTGCATTCATGTACCAAACGAGTTACTCTGAAAGTACAACAAACCTGCAAAAGCAAGATTTATCCCAAGGATTCCCGGACATCCTTTGGCTGATGGTGGTATTAATTATCATTCTTTTAATCATCATTTTATCTTTATCAAAAGTTTTAAGAAATTTATATCAAAGCGATGCCGTAGCCGAGAAATTAAAGGAAAAAATCCGGCAAAAACATCTAAGCGGGGGTTTCTTGTTATTTTTCCTTTTCCCCGGACTAACAAAGGCCGCAGAACCTCAAAACCCATTCTATCAATATTCCCTTTTATCCAATTATTCATTTTACTTTCTTTGCTTTGTCATTCTTGCAGAACTGGTGGTATTGTATTTCCTGTTATATAAAATAAAAAGCACGCTGAATATACTAAGCGGAAAAGAAACGGAGGAAAACCTTTTGTCTCCGGTGTTTAATATAAACTTAGCGGAAGCAGTGCCTGTTGAAAGAGAGCATGAAATATTATTTGATCATGAATATGACGGCATTCGTGAATTGGACAACAATTTACCTTTATGGTGGAAGTATGGGTTTTATGTTACCATCGTTTTTTCCGCTATTTATCTTTTGCGTTATCACGTTTTATATGACAACCTTTTGCAGGAAGATGAATACAAAAGGGAAATGGAAATAGCAAAAAAAGAGGTGGATGAATATTTAAAAAAATACTCTACCGTTGATGAAAATAACATTGTTGCACTAACTGATCCTGATAAAATTAATGAAGGAAAAGAACTATATATCGCCAACTGTGCAGCATGCCATGGCAGGAACGGCGAAGGAAGCGTAGGACCGAACCTTACGGATGCCTATTGGTTGCATGGAGGAAGCATGAAAGATATATACCGTTCCATTCGATATGGATGGGTTGAAAAAGGGATGAAAGCATGGAAAGACGATTTGAGCCAGATGCAAATCTTGCAAATCACATCTTTTATTAAAAGCATTCAAAATTCCAATCCGCCGAATGCCAAAGAACCGCAGGGAGAACTTTACCGGGAATAATTAAAGACAAGTAAATGGAAATAGAAAAGTTGGACGATACCTTAATTAAAGAAAAAGAAGAATATCGTGATCATTTAGCTTCCATCGACGAAGAAGGCAAAAGAAAATGGGTGTATGCCAAAAAACCCTCGGGTTGGTGGCATAGAAGAAGATTAATTGCAGGGTGGATTATTTTATCATTCATTTTTCTGTTACCCTATGTTCAGATAAATGGCGAACCTTTATTTTTGTTGAACTTCCCTGAAAAGAAATTTATTTTGTTCGGTAAAATATTCTGGTCTCAGGACTTTATCTTATTTGGACTGGGCATGATTATTTTTGTTGTTTTTGTCAGTTTATTTACCATCATTTATGGAAGGATATTCTGCGGATTTGCTTGCCCTCAAACGCTGTTCATGGAATTCATATTCAGAAAAATCGAATATGCCATTGAAGGCGACAGAAACCAACAAATCAAACTGAGCCAATTACCATGGAATAATCAACAAAAACTACTGAAAAAAATTTTAAAATTTTCCGTTTTTTATTTAATATCTTATTTTATTTCCTATACCATATGGTCATATATTTTAGGTTTTCAAAAGGCCTTGAAGATAGCCCTTTTTCAAGATCATTTGGGGTTAAGTTTAGGTTTAATGGTATTTGCTGGAATAGTATTTTTCGTATTTGCCTGGTTTCGTGAACAAGTTTGCCTGATTGTTTGCCCATACGGAAGGTTACAAGGAGTGCTTACCGACAGAAATACATTGATCATTGCATACGATAAAAACAGGGGTGAACCAAGAGGAAAAAGAAAAAAGAACAGCGCAGGCCAACATTTGGGGGATTGTGTGGATTGCGGTTTATGCGTACAGGTTTGTCCAACGGGTATCGACATCCGTAATGGCACCCAACTGGAATGTATTCACTGTGCCGCATGCATTGACGAGTGCAATACGGTAATGGAAAAGATCGGCAAACCGAAAGGGTTAATTCGGTTCTCTTCCTTGGAAAATTTAGGCAGTAAAATATATTTCAATATCAATAAAAGGGTAAAATTTTACAGTTTCGTTCTTTTGTTGCTTCTGGCTGCTGAGGCCTCACTCATCATCACAAGGTCAGATTTCAAAATTACCGTACAAAAAGCCAAAGGAATTCCTTACATTGAAAAAGATGATCGTCGTTTTGCGAATCTTTATACTTTCGAATTACTGAATAAAACTAACCAAACGCTGGATGATATCAGTATAAAAATACCGGAAATTGAAAATGAAATTCAATTTATCGGCAAAAAACCATCATTAAAATCCAAATCCATAACGCATGGGGAGTTTATGGTTATCATCCCCAAAAATGCACTTAAAGAAAGAAAATCCAAAATAAAAATAGAATTGTACCATAACAATAAAAAATTGGGTAACGCAAAAACCATATTTTATGCACCGATATTTTAAATTTCAACATTTTATTATTTTGTTCCTTGGGTCGTTTGTTTTATTTATTCTCTTCCTGGTTTACAAAACCACTCAGGTTCACAAAGAAAATGTGCAAAAAAACTATTTCTATGAGGAGCTCAAATACAACCAACTTTCATTAGAAATGGAACAATGGGATCTATTGGGCATTCAAACTAAAATTTCAAATAACAACATTCAGATCATCATCCCCGATTCGGCATTGCCTCTCACGAACCATGCCGAATTGGCCATTTATCTTAAAAACCTTTCCGATGAAAAAAAAGACACTTCAGTTTTTATAAAAGCAAGCACAAAAAACCTTATATCCCTTGCAAACATTCCCCATAACGAATATCTGATGGATATTGTCCTTAGGAAAAACAAAGAAACTGTTGTTGCCCGCAGCCGTTTTAAACTCAAATACCCTTGGAAGCAATTTTAATATCTGTTACCTATGCCCTGAGCTCGGGGCTTCACTGCGCGGGTATGTGTTCACCAATATTTCATGTTTTTTTTGGTAAGGAACAAAGTTTTAAAAACTGGTTAATTTATTTTACGGGTAAATTTTCGGGATATTTTACCGTTTACCTTGCTTTCCTTGGTACATTCCATCTACTAAACATAACGATTCCCATAAATTATTTACACATTGCCGCAATGGCGGGGGGCATCCTGATGATTGTTTTCATCATCAAAGATGTTAATGTTGATTCATTTAACCTTTCATTCCTTTCTTCGAAATTTAATTCATTTTTGAAAAAAATCTCAAGTCCCGGAATAAAAAAATTCCTTTTGGCATATTTCAATGGGATCATTCCTTGCCATTTATCTTATTTCCTTTTCTTTCTGGTTGCAGGTATTTATAATATTCAGGAGGGCTTAATGTTTATTTTTGCCTTTCATGCCGTTTCGGTATTGTGGATCATTTTCCCGAATGCCATACTTGGCCTATTCCCGATAAGGAATAGAAAAGTAAGCGATTATATTCAAAAATCCATGTTAATTGTTTCCGTTGTAATAATATTGTTTCGTTCATATCAAGGCATCAGGAAAGATTATCCCTTAATGAAGCAAAACGACAAGCACTCCGTTTTCTGTGTAAAATAATGCTAACCACAACAGACCTTTCCCATATTCATGTCCCCCGATATACAAGCTATCCGGTAATCACTTACTGGAGTAAAACCCATGGCTCGGATTATGATTTAATTTTAAAACATTTAAAAGATGTTGTTTTGGATGAAATTGATGTCTATGTGCATTTGCCGTTTTGTGAATCACTTTGCACATATTGCGGATGCAATAAATACATTACTAAAAATCACAATGTTGAATCCGAATATTTGGATGCATTAATAAAAGAATGGCATTCATGGATAAGTGTTTTGAATATTAAATCCATAAGCAATATTCATTTAGGAGGAGGTACACCAACTTTTTTTTCGTCTGAAAATTTAAATAAACTGCTAGAAGAAATTAAAATTAACGTACCGGTACGATCAGGAAGTTTTGAAGCCCATCCGAACTATACTCAATCTTCACAACTCGAAATTCTTTATCATCACGGATTCAGAAAAATCAGTTTTGGGGTTCAGGATTTCAGCGAACAAGTGCAAAAAGCCATACACCGCTATCAAAGCCCTGAACAAACGGATAAAATGATTCGCCTGGCCCGAAAAACAGGTTATTCAGAAGTCAATATCGATTTGGTTTATGGATTGCCATTTCAGAATCTGAATTCAATCAAACAAACCCTTGGTTATTTGTCAGTATGGATGCCCGAAACCGTCTCTTACTTTGCTTATGCCCATGTTCCATGGAAATCAAAAGCCCAAAGAGGTTACGATGAAAACGACATTCCCGGCTACGATGCAAAAAAAGAAATGTTTGAATACATAAAAAACACATTAACCTCATACGGTTATATGGAAATCGGCATGGATCATTTTGCAAGGCCCGAAAGTGAATTGGCAAAATCTTACTTGCAAAAAAAGGCAGGCAGGAATTTCATGGGTTATGTTACCCGACAAAATCAAAATCTTTTGGGAATCGGATGCTCATCCATTTCCGACATCAACGGGATTTATTTTCAAAATGAACCCGACTGGAAGGCCTACGTTTCCAAAATCAATCACCGGCTATTCCCTGTCATTAAGCACCATATAATGAATGAAAAGGATAAGAAAATAAAAAAATTTATTATGAATTTAATGTGCTACGGTGAAGCCGAAATCATGGACAGTACCCTGATGGAACACGCAAACAATGATTTGCTCAGGGAACTTTTGAAAAATAAATTCATTTTTTTGGATGGTAACATTTTTAAAGTTTCGGATAAAGGAAGGCATTTAATCCGTTTGATTGCATCATGTTTTGATCCCTATTTCCAAAACACTTCTGAAAGAGAAAAGCGGTTCAGCAAAATAGGATAACCCGAATCCCTTCTTTAACCCTGACTTTCTTTAGAAAATTAAATTTGTATTTTTGTAAAAACTTACATTCAAACCATGAATACTGGTAAGCCACCCATTTCCATCGTGCTTCCCATTTATAATGAAGAGAAAAATATCCCTGTTCTGTATGAACGCCTGCATAAAGTATTATCCGCAAATTTCCAGGATTACGAAGTGGTCTTTATTAACGACGGCAGTTCCGACAATACTCTGACGTTTCTGAAATCCATTTGTGAAAAAGATAAGCATTTCAAGTATATTTCTTTCAGCCGGAACTTCGGCCACCAGACGGCTCTGCTGGCCGGTCTTCACCATGCCAAAGGCGATGCCGTACTTTCCATGGACAGCGACCTTCAGGATCCCCCTGAACTCATTCCGGTTATGTACAACAAACTGAAAGAAGGATACGACATGGTCTATGCCAAACGGGCAGAACGAAAAGGCGAAACTTTCTTTAAAAAATTTACCGCCAAAATTTTCTATCGCCTCCTGAAATCCCTTTCCAACATTGATATCCCGCTCGATACGGGCGATTTCCGCATCATGTCGAGGAAAATGCTGAACGCCTTTAATTCCATGAAAGAACGTAACCTTTACATCCGCGGTCAAATGGCCTGGCTTGGCTTTAGAACCACCTATATTTTGTATGACCGTGACCCCAGATATAGCGGCGAAACAAAATACACCCTCAAAAAAATGATCAAACTGGCCATTAATGGGATCACCGGTTTTTCCTCGTTCCCACTTCAGATTGCATCATTCTTCGGGATGATGTTTTCGATGGTAGCTTTTCTTTTTATGTTAAAAATAATTTATTCAAAAATCTTTGAACCCGAAAATCTTGTCTCCGGATGGGCTTCCATTATGGTAAGCGTGATGTTCATCGGAGGAGTTCAATTGTTGTGCATCGGTATCATCGGGGAATACATCAATAAAATCATCAATGAAGTAAAAGAAAGGCCTTTCTACATCATCGATGAAACCAACATTCAATAGTTTCTACTCTATTCCAATTGCAAATACGGCAACATTCTGTTACAAACCGTATCGTTGTCCATCACTAAGCAAACATTTTCCTTATTGATTTTGGACTGTTTCCTGAAATACATGATTTTTTTGGTAATGTCATAAGTCATGTACGGATGCCTGTTAATCGTTTTAAAATCATCGGTCATCAAATTTAATTTCCTGGGAGAATAATTCTTATCCACATAAATTCTGTTCTTAATGGCATCGAAATTTTCATCTTTCATTCCATATACTTCCCTCAGCTGTTCCACCTTAATGTAACCGCCCAGCATTTCCCTGTATTTAATAATCCTTCTTGCCAATACCGGCCCTATCATCGGCAATTCTTCCAAATCCGAAGAATCAGCCGTATTTATATCCAAAAGCTTTGTTTTCGTTGCCGTTATTTTGTCGGAAGAAAGAACTGCCTGACTGCCTTGATGCGGGCTTTCCTTTTGGTATTTCCCCGGATTTTCTGTTTTGGAAATCCGAACATAGGGCAATAATTTTTTTATCCTTTCTTTTCTAAGTCCATATACCTTTTCAATATCCTCTGCTTTTCGGAACACAAATCCTTTTTCCCTGAATTTAATCCAGGTTCCTGCCGTTTTTTCTGAAACACCAAGTTTTATCAGGTTTTCTTTGGTAACGGTATTCGGATCGAAAAAGAACAAGGAATCATGTTTGCTTTCTTCCTTCCGGTTCACCAAACTGTCAAGGGATATTCCATCTTCAATTTCCTCATAAACCGCAATTTCCCGGCTTGGCTTAATAAAATAATCCAATGACCAACGAACCAATAACAACATCATTAAAATTACTCCGAATATCAAAGCAGGCCTTCGTTGGCTTTGCGGTATGCGAAATAAATCTTTCATGCTTTCCTGCCGATTACCGAAACGTAAATTATCAAACCTGCTAAAGGGAATGCCAGCCCTATCAGGCAGTTTGTTGTATCCGTCCAAAGCAAGGAAAGGCAGATAAATCCGCAGAGTATAATATAAGCCAACGGGACATAAGGATAACCCGGACAACGAAAGCCCGTTTGAATTTGATTTTGTGAGTATTTCAGGCGCAACATTCCGCCGATGGTAATCAGATAAAATACCAGGGAAGAAAAAGTGGAAAACACCAGTAATGATTTATAGGATCCGCTGAACACTAAAAAGGAAGACCACAGGGCCTGAGCCAGCAAAGCATTTAATGGCGCCCCTTTTTGATTTGATTTTGACAAAACTTCAGGAAGCCAGCACCATTTTGCCATGGTTTGCATAAATATACTTCCTGACAGGATGATGCCGTTATTACAGCCAAAAGTGGAAATCACGATCAGCAAAGCCACCACCAATGCCGAAGCATTCCCGAAAAACACCGAAAGCGATGCGGTGGCCACCCTGTCAGAAGGGCAAAAAGCCACCGTTGGAGCATGATATTCACTACTTTCACCCACACCCGATGGGATCATCGCGAAATAAGACAAATTCGTAAACAAATACAACACCGTCACCGCCAACACCCCCCCGATTAAGCCCTTGGGCATGTTCACCGAAGGGTTTTCCACCCTGTTCGACAGAAAAGTGGCATTGTTCCAGGCATCCATGGAGAATAACGCCCCTATGCATGCGCTAAGGAAATAGGCCATCATCTCAGCTGTTCCGGGAAACACCCACGATTGCGATTTCCCGTCGTGATGCATGAACTTAAAATCAGAAAAATTTATTTTCAGGATTTCAGGATTTTTGATAAACGCGGCAATGCCCAGTACAATCACAAAAATCAAAGCCCCCACTTTGGAAAAAGTGAAAATGTTTTGAATTAGCGTACCGCTTTTCAAGCCACGGGATTGCAACATGCTTAAAAGAAAAATCATCCCCACGGCTATGGCCTTAACGGCCATGGGGCCGGGTTTTATATCATACCCCATCAACACGGGTATTTCAGTTAGATACAGTGAAAAAGCGGTTGCCACAGCAGCAATTACCCCGCTTTGTATGACGAATACAACGCTCACCCCGTAAGCAAATGCCACGGCTTTCCCCCACCCTTCTTTTAAATACACCAACTGGCCGCCGTCGTGCGGAAACATGGAAGCCAATTCGGCATAGGAAAGCGCTGCCAATATCGTAATACACCCGCTTAAAACCCACACGCCCAGTAGCATCCAGGGGCTTCCCACATCGCGCAATATGCCCGGGCTTACCAAAAATATTCCAGAACCAATCATGCTTCCCGCCACCAACGAGAACACATCTTTCGGGCCAAGTTTGTCTTTCGTTATTGCCATGTGGATTCAAACTGTTTGATAACCTTCAAAAAGTTCAAAAAAATGCTTCATCAATTTCGACTTCACATCCTCTATATCCACCATAGATCCCAGTTCCTTATGCATGGAAGCCACCGCCTTTCCCTTGATGCCACAGGGGACAATATAGTCGAACCAGGTTAAATCCGTATTCACGTTCAGGGCAAAGCCGTGCATGGTTACCCATCGGCTGCACCGAATGCCCATGGCACATATTTTCCTTGCTCTGCCGGGCATGGCTGCATCCAGCCACACACCGGTTTCCTTTTCACTTCTTCCAGACTTAATATCGTACTCCAATAGTGTGCGGATGATCATTTCCTCCAGTGTCCTCAGGTAACGGTGAATGTCCGTAAAAAATTGATCCAAATCCAATATCGGATAGCCCACCACCTGGCCCGGCCCGTGAAAGGTGATATCACCCCCGCGCGTGGTGTGAATAAATTCGGCTCCTTTTTCTTTCAGGAATTGATCGCTCACCAACAAATGTTCGGGTTTGCCGCTCTTACCCAAAGTATATACCGGCGGGTGTTCCACGAAAACCAGGTAGTTCAAAGGTAATTCCTCAGGACGTAGGTTCTTTTTTTCCCTGTTTTCCAGTTTTTTCCGGATGATCCCTTCAAAAAGGGCTTCTTGTTTTTTCCATGCTTCGGCATAGGGTATGCGCCCCCAGTCCAATACCTTGACCTGCCGCATGGGGTTTATTTGTTTTCCAGAAATTTTTTTAATCCGTCAATCACATCCACCTCGGTGGCATCCACCTTGCGCAAATCGGCTAAAAAGCATGAAAGCCAGTCAGAAAAGTGGATTAAATAAAGCATTTCTTCCCACAAATTATTTCCGCGTGCCTGAATTTCGTTCACCTCGCGGCATTGTTGGATAAAAATGGGCTTGCAATATTCCCAGCGCTTCAGGTTGCCCGGATAATCATAGTTGCTGCGAAGGGCAATCACGCCCACTTCCTCGTTTTTCATTTTCCAGCCCACCAGTTCGTTGTGGTTCATTTCTGGGAACACATGATGCCAGCAGAGCATTTTGGCATTTTCATTGATCTGTTGCCGCAAGCGGATGGCAATGCCTTCTGTTTTTCCCAAAGCATAAATCACCGGGATTTTCCGAAACAGCCGCCGTGCCATCTTATAGGCCTTATCGCGTATGTCGTCCTGCTCCAGTTCCAGAAAGCGTGCAGCGCTTTCAATCTTCTTAAGGTGGCTCCAATCGCATAATTTATAACCCGCCAGCATCCCCAGCAGGCGCACCATCGAGTATCCTAAGCATGCACGGGGCGGAAATCCCGCAGGTAGCAGGGCCAATTCGGCTTTGTCTTTTTTGGCCAACTCCAGCAATTTCCCTCCCGAGGTTACGGCTGCATACGAAATATTTTTTTCTTTAATTCGATCGTAAAATTTCAGTGTTTCTTCTGTATTTCCGCTGTAAGACGAGAGCACCACACGGCTTTTTTTATTCAGGAAGGAAGGAAAGGAATATCCGCTGTAAACAAAGCAAGGTACCAGGATTTCATCCTGAAGGATATCGAAAACGATTTTAGCCGCTATGCCCGATCCCCCCATGCCGGCCACCACCATCATTTCAGGGGATGCCAGGCGGGGCGTTTTGTGTTTATCGGCCTCCCTGACGGCTTCCCGTAAGTGGGAAGGAAAATCCTCCACCAGTTTTTTCATGCTTAAAAATACGGAATTTGGTTGGCGGCACAAAAATTTAACATAAAAATAATTTTTTATTTATTTTTTTGGGGGCGCCCTTCCGCTTGCCGAAGGCAAGCGGAAGGGCCGGGCTGCTTCGGGCTTCGCTTTCGCTTCGGCGCTTCCTGCATGCGGCTCGCTTCGCTCGCCGCACTCCGGAAGGCGCGCTTACGCCCCTCCGCATCCC
>JAOAHO010000023.1 GCA_026415195.1 Bacteroidia bacterium
GTTTTCAGCCCTTCATGGCGTTCAATAAAATCGTGCACCATGCCGCTGAAAAACATCATCATCAGCATGGAAAGCACCACGGCGGTAATCATAATGGGAATGTTGCCACTGACGCCCACGGCAGCCAATATACTGTCGAAGCTGAAAACAAAGTCGATGATTAATATTTGTATGATGATGCTTCGGAACGAAACTACTCCTTTGTTTTCCGTTACACTAAAATCTTCCTCGGGCTTGTAAATTTTGCTTCTGATTTCCTTCCAGGTTTTTAAAAAAAAAAAATATCCCCCCCCCCGCCAATATCATTCCCCTGAAGGAAATGCCCCATCCGCCCAGAACGAAAAGGGGCTTACTCAGGTGGGCCAGGTAGCCGATGAAGATCAGCATGATGATGCGTATAATCATGGCCATGCTCAATCCGAATATGCGGGCACGCTTGTGATCTTTCCTTGGAAGTTTGTTGACGGCAAGCCCAATGAAGATAATGTTGTCTATTCCCAAAATAACTTCAAGGACACTCAGGGTAATTAAGCTAATTAAACCGGTAAGGGAAAAAATTTCATTCATCATGAAGGCGTGCCCGATTTTTTGGCACTAAATAATATAAAAACCAACAAGCAAATCAGCACGTTCAAAAAAATATTCAACACACCTGCCATCATTTTTTTTTCCTGAAAAAGGACAAATGTTTCGTGTGAAAAAGCCGAAAAGGTGCTTAATCCACCGCAAAACCCTGCAAGAAGGAGATCCTGGCGCTGAGAAAAGAAGTGGAATAGTTTGGGATTAAAATATATGAAAGCAAAAACGGCAGCCGCCAGGATGTTGGCCAAAAGGGTATGAACAGGAAAGCCGGAAAAAAAGGGCTTACAGAAAATTCCGATGGCAAATCGCAATACGCTTCCTATGCCGCCGCCTAAAAAAACGGCCAAAAGTGAGTCAGGCATTTTACTTCTTAATGCGCTCTACGTATTCTCCTGTGCGGGTATCTACCTTTACCCAATCGCCCTGGTTCACGAAAAGAGGTACCATGATTTCGGCACCTGTATCAATTTTTGCAGGCTTCATGGTATTGGTGGCTGTATCCCCCTTGACTCCTGGTTCAGTATAGGTGATTTCTGCTTCAATGAAGGTAGGAGGTTCGGCCAGAATGGGATTTTCACCTTCTTCAAAAGTGATTTTCACCTCCATGCCTTCTTTAAGGAATTTGGCTCCTTCGCCGAACATATACATCGGGATATGCACCTGTTCAAAGGTTTCGTTGTCCATGACAACGGCAAATTCACCTTCGGAATAAATATATTGCATCATTTTATATTCCACACGGACAACTTCCACGGTTTCGCCACTCCTGAACCGGTATTCGGTCTGCTTTCCCGTTTTCAGGTTACGCATTTTTGCCTGATAAAAAGCCCTGAGGTTACCCGGGGTGCGGTGCTGATATTCCATGATTTGCACCAACTCACCGTTGAATCTGATGACGGAACCTACGCCGATGTCTCCTGTGTCTGCCATAAGGTTGATTTATTTAGTCGTTAAGGATTTCATTATGAATTTCATTTACATCCAAAGCTTCCACTTCGCCCATGGAAACAAATTTTTGAATACGTTTTTCCACTAAAGTTTGCGGATCGATTTTTTTAAGTTCTTGATATGATTCAAGAATAACTTTTTTTACATTTTCAAAAGCCTGTTGCGGATTGCGATGTGCTCCTCCAAGAGGTTCGGGGAT
This sequence comes from Bacteroidia bacterium, assembly GCA_026415195.1. Taxonomy (GTDB): domain Bacteria; phylum Bacteroidota; class Bacteroidia; order B-17B0; family Aurantibacillaceae; genus JAOAHO01. The sequence continues at coordinate 1,730 of JAOAHO010000023.1, forward strand.
GATGCCGTCGATCAATCCATGTTCGAACATGTCTTTTGCCGTTAGCTTTAGTGCTTCGGCAGCCTTTTCTTTGTGTTCCCAACTGCGCCAGAGTATGGATGAACACGATTCGGGTGAAATTACGGAATACCATGTGTTTTCCAACATATACACCCTGTCGCCCACACCTATACCTAATGCACCTCCGCTTGCCCCTTCACCAATGATAAAACAAATGACAGGAACTTTCAGTTGGGCCATTTCATAAAGGTTACGGGCAATGGCTTCCCCTTGCCCGCGTTCTTCGGCTTCAAGCCCGGGGTAAGCACCGGGAGTATCAATAAAGGTTACAATAGGCTTATTGAATTTTTCTGCCAGTTTCATCAGACGCAGAGCCTTACGATATCCGTCAGGATTGGCCATTCCAAAGCGCCTGATTTGCCGCATTTTGGTATTGATGCCTTTTTGCTGGCCAATAATCATGAAGGTTTGCCCTTCAATTTTACCAAAACCTCCCACCATGGCTTTATCATCGGCCACACATCGGTCGCCGTGAAGTTCCATGAAAGTGCCGTTGGTAATATATTCCGCATAGGCAAGTGTATAGGGCCTTTCCGGATGGCGCGACACCTGAACGCGTTGCCAGGCGGTAAGATTTGAATAAATTTCCCTGATTTTATTTTCGATTAATTTGTTGAGTTCCTCAATCTTATCATCCAACGGAACTTTACTTTTCTTTTGAACTTCCTTTAATTTGTTCAATTCATTTTCAAGTTCCTGTATGGGCTTTTCAAAATCTAAATATGTCATTTTAAAGTGTTGCAAATTTAGGGAAAAATATCCATCTGCTTAAAAAATAGTTTTCAATTAAATAACTGAAGATCAATATTTTACAATTTAATTTTCGGGGATGCATTTATGAATTTGTGGCTAAAGTATATTTCTTTCCATACCAGGCCAAATAAAGAAAACAAATAAACCCCACTATATAGCTAAACCGTATGCCTAAAATATCTTCAGAAGATAACCATCCTTGCAGTAAACTAAGAATACCACCGCCCATAATCATCATGATCAAACCAACAGAAATAGATGATGCATTTTTTGATTCTCCCCTTAAAGCAACCGAAAATATACAGGGCCATAACGTGGAACAAAACATCCCCGCCATAATCACACAATACAATCCCACGTGGCTTTTTAAAAACATCATAATTAACAATGATAATCCTCCGCCCAAAGAATAATACACGAGTTGTTTATTAGGATTACCCTTACTTAAAAAATCTAACACAATAAATAAAGGAATGAAAAAAACAAAATACAATTGATCATCAAAGTTCTGACCAGAAAGCATATGAACAAAACAATAAAATCCGAAAGCCATGAAAGGCAGGATGCTTTTGAATACATTCTGCCACAAGGGGTTAATGAACAGTGCTTTGGAAGCGTCGGCCCAGCGGCCCATCATCAATCCGGCCCAGTACAGCGATATCCATGCCGGGATGTGGCTAACCTTAATCCTGTATTCCGATTTGAGTAGTTCGGGAAAGTTCGAAACTGTGCTTACCTCCGTACCCACGTATACAAAAATTGCAATCATAGAAAAAATTACTTTTTTATTTTTAAATAACTCATTCCAACGGATGGAATGATTTACATTTTCGTGGTCTAAATGTTCGGGCACTGAGGATTGCCTGAACCACCATGCCATAAGAAGAAAGGCAAGTCCCATTATCAGATAGGGTATATAAAGGAATTCAATATCCGGTTTTTGTTGATCGGAAAATAAAAAGTAGCCTAAAACCAGGGGACCTAGTGTTGAACCAATGTTATTTATGCCACCGGCCAGGCTCAGGCGTTGTGAACTTTTTTCGGGGTTGCCAAGGCAAATAACCAAAGTGTTAGCCACGGTTTGCATCAAAGAAAAACCCAGTCCGATAATGTACAAGCCTGCCAACATCCATACGAAAGAAGTAAACGCGGATGCCGGTATGAAAAACAAAGTGCCCATAAATGAAATGAGGAGGCCCAACGCCATACCGTTGCGAAATCCGATTTTCTGAAGGATATCCTGATGTATCAGGCCGGAAATCAGAATATAAAAAATCGTACCTGAAGTATAAGAAACATAAAAAACAAAAGAAATCAATTGGCTTTGCCATTGCGTGAGTCGGAGTTTTTCTTTAAACAATGGAATAAGAACATCGTTGGCCGAAGCCACAAAGCCCCAGAAGAAAAACATGGATATCAGGATTATCAGGGCAGCGCGGACAGAAGACGATGATGGCATCAGATGTTTACCAAATAAGGGTTTTTCTTGATTACATCTTCGATAATCGAAAAATCACTTAGGATTTCTGCTTTACCATGAACAAGTGCAACATCATGTTCAAAATGGGCACTGGGCTTACGGTCGGCAGTAACTATAGTCCAGCCGTCTTCTTTTTGGATCACATCTTTGGTGCCCATATTGATCATGGGTTCGATGGCAAGTACCATACCTTCAATCAACTTTGGGCCACTGCCGCGCTTGCCGTAATTCGGCACTTGCGGTTCTTCATGCAAGTTTTTTCCCAAACCATGGCCCACCAGTTCTCGAACCACTCCAAAGCCGTTTTTTTGTGCATGTTGTTGGATGGCATGGCTGATGTCGCCAATCCGGTTGCCGGCCACCATTTGTTCGATGCCAAGGTAAAGGCATTCTTTGGTAACCCTCAGAAGTTTTTCTTTTTCTTTTCCGATATTGCCGATGCCAAAGGTATAGGCATGGTCTCCGTGAAATTCATTCAGTATCACCCCGCAATCAATCGACACAATGTCGCCGTCTTTAAGGTAGCGATCTGCTTTGGGCATACCATGAACCACCTCTTCATTGATGCTGATACAAAGTGTGTAGGGGAATTTGTTTTTGCCCGATCCATATCCCTTGAATGCAGGTTTGGCGCCATGGCTGATAATAAATTCTTCAGCAAGCCTATCAAGGGTAATCGTGGGCAGACCTTCTTTTATTTCTTCGGCCAGCATAGCCAGGGTTTTTGAAACTAACTGAGCTGCCTGGCGCATGATTTCAATTTCAGAGGAGGTTTTTAAGTAAATCATTTAAAGCCAAAAAGTTTTTTCCAGAAAGTTTGGTGTTGGGTACGGTAGTTGTAGTGGGCATGAGGATTGCGAAGTACATGATTGAATTCGCCCCCTTCCGGGTGCAGCATTTGCCAAATTTCCGGCCAACCAGGGAATCCGCCTATATTCCTGTCATCTATATAAATATCGGCAATAATTTTTCGAGGAGTGTTATCGTCCCAAACTTCATCAGGGTGGTTTTTATTGACGGCATAAAATTCCAATCCACGGCTTTTGCAATATTCCACAGCTTCATCCAGATATTTTCCATGTCGGAATGTCCACAAAATTAGCCGGTGTCCTCTTTTTTTTAATTCTTTCAACGTATCGATGGCAAAAAGCATTTCCCTGCCGATTTCCGGATAGGCATGCTCCACAATGGTACCATCAAAATCCACGGCAATGATTTTCCCTTCCTGGATCATAGATTTTTAATTTCCAAAATTTTTTTATTTTCAAACAAATACATACGAGGTTGGGCTGTGCCGATTTCAAAGTTCAATATCTGCTCGGGAGTCATTTTTTCCAAATACATGATGAGGGCGCGCAAACTGTTCCCATGAGCAGAAATAATTACATTTTGTCCATTATTTAAAAATGGAACAATCTTGTTTTCATAATAAGGAATTACCCGCGCGGCAGTGTCTTTCAGGCTTTCTCCGTTGGGTGGGGCAACGTCATAGCTCCTTCTCCAGATTTTTACCTGCTCTTCTCCAAATTTTTTGGCCGTCTCTTCTTTGTTTAATCCTTGAAGGTCGCCATACATTCTTTCATTCAGGGCCTCCGAGTAAAACGTGGGAATATAAATGTGTTTGATTTCCTGTAATGCCAGCGTAAGGGTTCTTTGTGCACGGATGAGCGCTGAAGAAAAGGCCACATGGAATTCCAGGCCGGAAAGTTTTTTCCCGGCCTGTTTGGCTTCTTCAATGCCCTTTTCCGATAAATCCACGTCCACCCATCCGGTGAATTTGTTTTCCAAATTCCAGATGCTTTGTCCGTGCCTGAAGATTACCAGGTAATTTTTCATCATGCAAAAATAGTTTTTTGATATTACAGAAATTAATTCAAATTTAAACTTACTTCCAATCTGAAGATACTTTCAAAATAAATTTTGTTAATTTTCCTGAAAAACAAATTTGTAAATCGTGAAAGCAGCAAATTAAAATTGACTATTTTTAAATGCGTTGAAAATTCCAATCGCATTTTTGTTATGCCTTTTTTCGCTTTGGGGGCAGGGGATTGTAACTAACCTGCCGGCAGAATTCTGCTTTGGAAATACTTATTCTGTCGAAATTGTCATAATTAGAAATTCTACATCCACATCTTTTTCCAAATTCTATCTTGATCTGCCAACCGGAATACTGGTTAAAGCTTTGGATGTGGCCGGCGGATCTTTTGGCTTTGAACCCACACAAAAACGAGCCAAAGTGGTGTGGGCATCAACTCCCAAAACCGCAGAATTAAAGATTATCTTGATGTTTGAAGTTACTTCAAATACAGAAGGCAAAGGGGAAATTCTTATGAAATATTCCTTCATTGACAATGAACAGAAAAAAGAAATATTAGCTCCTCCTAAATCCGTTCTGATTAAAGCCAATTCATTAGCTGCCCATCAATCAAAAAATTCAGAAAAATTTAATATTATTACAGAAAAAGAAAATCAGAAATCATCAAAAGATTCAGAATCGATTTCTGAAATTACCACTCTTCCAGCCTCTAAAACCCAACAATATAAGATTCAAAATGAAGTTCCGGAAAAGGAATTCAAAATTCAGGTGCTTGCTGCTTCAAGCCCGCCCGATATATCTAAATTCAGGCACCTTGGTAAAGCCACGATTTATGAAGAAGGAGGTTTATACAAAGTTATGGTGGGAAGTTTTTCCGATAAAGAAGAAGCCCTTGCCAAACTAAGGGAATTTAAGAATAAAGGCATTAACGGATTTGTGGTGTATTTTGAAAACGGAATAAAAAAATGAAAAAAACAATTTACTTTTTATTTTTTTTAACTACGGCATATTCCCAGACTGAACATGAGAAGGATGATTTTTATAAGTTCGGACCTTTTGACGCCCCCACCTACCGGGATTTGAAAATTGCATTAAAAGAAAAAAACAAAGTATATCGCCTGGAATTAAAAAATGTTTCTCCGGAACCAAAGCAACTTGAAAAGTTCGGTGAGTTGACAAACATTTTGTCGTTGCGTTTTTTCAATAACCAGTTCAAATCATGGCCCGAGGGCTTGGCTAAATGCAAGTACCTATGTTTTTTGGCGTCTTACCTCAACCCTGTAACCACATTTCCTCCTCACCTGAAAAATTATACTTCTTTACAATTTATAGATATTCAACATTCAAAAATTGACAGTATACCTTCCGCTATTGCTTACTTACAGAACCTGAGAGTACTTAAAATCGGGAACACGGAAGACACCCTTTATTTTCCCAAAACTCTTAAATATCTTAAAAACCTGAAAGAATTACACCTGGAAAACCTTATTCCGGATTCGAATTTACACCGGATTTTTAAAATTAAAACATTGCAAACACTGGTTATAAGCGGCACTCCGGTAAAAAAAATTCCTGCATCCATTTCTGCATTGCAAAATCTTGATTTATTGATATTGGATAATAATCATCTTACTTCAATCCCTTGGGAAATTGGTAATTTAAAAAATTTGCGAATCTTGCGATTGGCCAATAACCGCATTGAAAAACTTCCCGATACGCTTACCGAACTTGAAAATCTGGTATTGATTGATTTACGAGGTAACCCTATAAGTCCCGAGGAATTGGAAAAATGGAGAGCACTTTTGCCGGGGTGCGAAATTAAATTTTAAGAATTCTTCCCTCTTTCAAAATGGTTTTTGGGCTTATTTTGTTTTTGCGGCAAATTTCTTTAATCGAAGTGCGGTATTTTTTTGCCAATTTTCCAAGCGTGTCGCCTTTTCTGATTTTGTGAAATTTCACAGATTCAGGGCTTGAATGATGTTGTTGGATATAACCGTGCATACCAACGTCTTTACGGTGCCTTGAACGAAGAGCCCTGAGATCGTATTTATTTTCAAAATCTGATTTATGGACCACCAGTATGTTGGATTTTAATTTGCCCTTATCAAAATCCACAATATCTTCCGCATCAATGGCCTTTCCTAAAAACCGGATTTCCCAGTGCAAGTGTGCTCCAAACGAACGGCCGGTATTGCCGCCCAGCCCTATGGTTTGGCCGGCCTGCACCTCTTCGTTGGGTTTCACCTCAATTTTTGAAAGATGGGCGTACACGGTTTCGAGTCCGTTCGGATGTCGGATAATCACACAATTTCCGTATCCGTGATAGTATTTGGCCATCCGGACAATACCATTAAAAGCACAACGTACCGTGTCGCCTTTTTCCAAATCAATATCGGTTCCGTAATGAGGTCTGCGGCGCCTCCATCCGAAATGGCTGGTGATTTTGCCCGGATGCGGAATAACGAAATCACCGGCATTTCCAGTGAGTTCCAGGGTTAAACTGTCGTAGGTAAAAAGTTTTTCAAAATCATAGGGGTGTGCATGAACCGTGTCCCAAATCAGATAAAGGTCTTCATCCGACTCGCCAGGATCGTTCCAAAGTGGTACAATCGTATCTGGATCTTCAAAATTTTTATGGTGTAAGGTAAAAAACATCAGGCTGTCGTCGGGTATAAAAAAATTATCCTGGGAGATCAAAAAAAATCTTCCCAAGCAAATGAAAATAACTATCCAAAGTTTCCCTTTCAAAAATCGCCCCCAAAGATAGCAGTTCTTGCTGATTAACCAAATTTTTTTATTTACATGTTGATGTGGATGAAATATTGTAATTTGCAACGGTTTTGGCAAAAAAAAGAAAAAAAAAGTTTGTAAGTCGCTTTTTCATTATTTTGGTGTCGGTATTGGTATTGGCCGGCTTATGGTATCTTTATCAGGAATTCTGGAATGCCAAAATCAGTAACGGTGGCCGGTACTTGTATGTAAGGCATGGGGATAATATCGAAAACATCGGGAAGCAACTCGTGGAAATGGAATGCATTCAGGATTCGAAAAAATTTCTTGTACTTGCCCGAAAAATGGAACTTCAACAGCATCTGAATCCGGGCAGGTATTACCTCAGAAAAAATGCAACCTTACGTGAAATCATTAATTTAATCAAACAAAAAAAGGAAGACCTTGTGGAACTTCAGATTCCATCAGATTTCCATTCCATGGAAGATTTCCTGAATTTTATGGATGGAAAAATTGAATCGGGTACCGAGGAGTTGGAAGAAATTTTTCTTAATGAAGAAAAGATATGGAATGATTTTGAACTCATGAAAGAAGAAGCTATCGGGATACTTATTCCGGGTAAAATCCGTATCAGTTGGGCCATAGAACCTCATGATTTATATCAGTTTTTTAAAAATAAATTTTATGAATTTTGGGAAATGCCGGAAATCAAAAAAGTTTTGTCTGCGCATCCGCTTCAACGAAACCAGATCATCATACTGGCTTCGATTGTGCAGTGTGAGAGCGGAATTTTATCGGAACAAAGAAAAATAGCCGGAGTATATATAAACCGTTTGCGAAAAAACATGCTTTTGCAGGCCGACCCAACCGTGGTGTTTGCAGCAAAAAAATGGGGTAGTCCCAGGGTTTATAACAAGGATCTGGAAATCGATTCTCCATATAATACTTACAAATATCCGGGACTTCCTCCGGGCCCGATTTTAAACCCCTATCTTTCTTCCATCCGTTCCGTATTGTTTTATGAAAAACATCAGTATTATTATTTTTGTGCAAAGCCCGAATTGAACGGTTATTCAAATTATTCAAAAACTTATGATGAACACCTGAAATTCGCCAGGGCCTATCAAAAAAAAATGGATGAATTAAAAATCAAATAAATATGAACAGCGAATGGCTTACGAAGCTTTCCGAGAAATATTCCCAAACCGGCCAGGATATTGACGCCTACCTTCAGGGTTTACTGCTGAGTAATTACCTGAACTATTGGGATTATATCCATCTGGATACCCTTCTGACACTGCAAAAACCTAAAACCGATTTTCCGGATGAAAAAATTTTTATTATTTATCATCAGATTACGGAATTATATTTCAATTTATGCCTGCATGAAATACACCAAATTGCAAACAACGGATTGGATATTCTTCCCAACGGAAAAAACAACGGATGGAAAAAGGAACTTGATCCCGACTTTTTCCTTTCACGCGTGCATCGCATCAACCGTTATTTCATCGCCCTTACCACTTCGTTTGATATTATGGTGGATGGCATGGACAAAGAACAATTCACACTGTTCAGGATGGCCCTGCTTCCGGCCAGCGGCTTCCAAAGCGCGCAATATCGTAAGATAGAGTTAGGGTGTACCGACCTGATCAATCTGACAGATAAAACGGTTCGACCTGAACTGGTGAACAAACAAGACAATCCGGAATTACTGCTTAATCATATTTACTGGAAGCAAGGCGCCACTGAAGTTGCAACGGGGAAAAAAACTTACACTTTAATTCAATTTGAAAAAAAATATATGGCAGAATTTTTAGAACTTGCCAAAGAATATCAAAACAAAAATATTTGGAGAAAATATTGCTCTCTTCCCGAAAAGGCAAGGTTGCGCGACGATATCAAACAAGCCCTGAGGATGCTGGATGTGCAGGTAAACGTGAACTGGCCCCTGGTGCATTACAAAAGTGCTGTACGATACTTGACGGAAAATGGTAAAGACGTTGCTGCCACCGGTGGTACCAATTGGCAAAAGTATCTTCCGCCTCGTTTTCAAAAAAGAATGTTCTTCCCGGATTTGTGGACGGAACAGGAAAAGGAAGAATGGGGTAAATCGTGGGTGGACACTCATGTATTTTTGAAAAAATAATACCGTTTTGAAAAAAATTACCATTGCCATCGACGGATTTTCAAGTTGCGGAAAAAGCACATTGGCTAAAGCATTGGCATCACGGCTTCACTATCGGTATATCGACTCCGGCGCAATGTATCGTTGTGTAACGCTTTATATGCTCAGGAACGGATGGGAAAAAGATTTTGAGGAAACGGGACTGCAAAAGATAATAGCATCCTTGAATAATATAAAGATTGATTTTCATTTCAACCCTGAAAGCCAATCCTCAGAGGCGTTATTGAATGGTGAAAATGTAGAGAAGGAAATCCGGAGTATGGAAGTTAATCGGTGGGTTAGTAAGGTAAGTGCCATTCCGGAGGTACGTAGAAAAATGGCTGAGTTGCAGAAGGCCATGGGCAGGGGCGGAGGCGTGGTGATGGACGGGCGCGACATCGGCACGCATATTTTTCCGGATGCGGAACTGAAGATTTTCATGACGGCTGACGAACTGATCAGGGCACAAAGAAGGTTCGATGAACTGAAAAGCAAAGGAGTGCAGGTGAGTATGGATGAGGTTCTGAAAAACTTAAAAGAACGAGACAAACAAGATACGGAAAGAAAAGACCATCCTTTGCGTAAGGCAGATGATGCGATTATTTTGGATAATTCCGATCTGACAAAAGAACAACAATTGGAATTTGTCTTATCTTACGTTAAAGATATCTTGGGGCATTTATAAGGTTGTTTTGAAGAATAAAAAATTGAAGTTTTCTGATTGTAAGAAATGTATTGAAATTTGTAGTGCGCAAGGAGGGACTCGAACCCCCACGCCTCGCGGCGCCAGATCCTAAGTCTGGTGCGGCTACCAATTACGCCACTTGCGCTAAGGATGGCAAATATACCATTTTTTTTCATACTTTTAGGTTAGCTTATGAACCGAATGGAATTTCTTTCTTCTGCATTTGGCTTATGCGGAATCTCGGCATTAAAACACCTTTTCCCCGAACGTTCCGATGAATTTGACCATTATTTTCAAAAGCTTGGTGATTCATCAGGCAATAATGCTTTAAGCGATGAAGATTTCTGGAAATGGGTCAGAAATGAATTCAGAATATCCTCTAACATCATTAATCTTAACAACGGCGGAGTTAGCCCTCATCCCAAGGTGGTGCAGGATACCATGTTTCGTTATCATGAATTTTGCAACGAAGCGCCTTCCTACAACATGTGGCGAATCCTTGATCAGGGCAGGGAAGGGTTGAGGAAAAAGCTGGCCGTTGCCTGCGGCGTGAGCCCCGATGAAATCTGCATCAACCGCAATTCCACCGAAGGGCTGAACACCGTGATTTTTGGATTGAATTTAAAAGCAGGCGATGAAGTGGTCCTTTCCAGGTTCGATTATCCGAACATGATGAATGCATGGAAGCAAAGAGAAAAACGCGATGGAATAAAGCTGGTTTGGATTGACAATATCCCTCAACCCTTTAAATCGGATGAAGAAGTGCTGGCTCTTTACGAAAAAGCCATAACTTCCAAAACAAAAATTGTCCACATCACCCACATGATCAACTGGACCGGTAATGTGGTGCCGGTGAAAAAAATTGCCGACATGGCTCACAAAAAAGGATGTGAAGTGATTGTGGATGCCGCGCATTCCATGTTTCATTTGGATTTTAAAATTCCCGATACCGGCGCCGATTATTTTGCAGTGTCTTTGCATAAATGGTTGCACGCCCCGTTCGGTTCCGGATTGCTTTATATTAAGAAAGAAAAAATTCCATCTGTTTGGGCTCTGCTCTCGGCCGTAGAACCCGACGGGCCCGATATCCGAAAATTTGAATCATTGGGCACCCGATCTTTTGCCGTTGAAATGGCCATCGGGGCCGCTTTGGATTTCCATCTTTCCATCGGTGCCGACAGAAAACAAAACCGGCTTCGCTTCCTGAAAGATTACTGGTATCGGGATGCGGTAAAATGGAAAGGCGCCAGATTGTTTACTTCCGATTTGCCCGGAAAATACGGAGCATTGGCATGCATCGGCTTTGAAGGAAAAAAAGCCGAAGACATAGAGCAGTTTTTATATAACAAATATAAAATCCATGTGGTCTCGATTGTGCATGAAGGCGTTAACGGAGTAAGGGTAACCCCATCCGTCTATACATCCATTTCCGATTTGGATTTACTGAAAGAAGCATTGTTTGAATTTTCCAAAACTTTGTAGCCATGAAAAAATACATATTTGTTTTGATGATGTTAAATGCGGCGTTTGCACAGGATAAAAAAGTTGTTTTTACGGAATCTGCTCCGGTTCCCATTGGTGCTTATAGCCAGGGGGTCAAGGCCGGGAAGTGGCTTTTTGTCAGCGGGCAAATCGGGATGGACAAAGACGGAAAAATGGATACGGCTTCGGTGGAAAATCAAACCCGAAGGGCGTTGGAAAACATAAAGGCAATCCTGGAGGCCGACGGATTAAACATGGATCATGTAGTAAAAGCGACCATTTATCTTAAAAACATAAATGATTTTGCCATGGTCAATAAAATGTATGCTTCTTATTTCAAAAAAGATCCTCCGGCTCGCGAAACCGTGGAAGTTTGCCGCTTGCCCAAAAATGCCAAGGTAGAAATATCAGTGATAGCTTTGGCGCCATGAACCTTTCGTGGAACGAAATCGTGCAATATGTTGAAGATGTGTGCGATGGCGAACCTTCGCATTTATTTGAATTAAGGAAATACACGCGCTGGAATACCGTCTATCATCAAATGATTTGCAGCCCGGCGCAGGGAAGGTTTTTGCGATGGCTGTCGCAAACGTTGAAGCCATCGAAGATATTGGAATGGGGAACTTTCACCGGTTATTCGGCATTGTGTCTTGCAGAGGGTTTGCAGGAAAAAGGAAAGATGATTACAGTGGATTTTAATTCCGAAACAAACCAAATTGCACGGAATTTTATTCATCGTAATGTCAAAAAAGATGTTAAGGTGTTGGAGCAGGATATTAAAAAATGGATTTCTGAAAACAAGGAAAAAGATTTTGATTTAGTATTCATTGATGCCGACAAAGAAAATTATCCGTATTATTACAAAGAAGCAAAAAAAATCACCCGTTCCGGAGGGCATATCCTGTTCGACAATATGTTGTGGAAAGGTTGGGTAGTGAATAATTCCATCGGGGATGCATCGGCAGAAATTTTAAAAAAACTCACCATAGAATTAATGCAGGATAAAGATGTATTTTCGGTTTTTATACCCCTGAGGGACGGGATGATTTTATGTCAGAAAAAATAATATGATCATTGACTTGCGCAGCGATACGGTAACCTTTCCCGATGATGGTATGCTCAGGGCCATGATGCAGGCCAAAGTGGGCGATGATGTTTTTGGGGAAGATCCCACCGTGAATGAATTGCAGCACATGGGTGCCGGATATTTTGGTTTTGAAGATGCATTGTTTGTTCCGTCTGGGACCATGGCCAATCAGATCGCCATTAAGCTGCATACCGAGCCGGGAGATGAAATATTATGTGAGGAGAACAGTCACATATATCATTACGAAACCGGAGGGGCATCCTTCAATTCGGGGGTGCAGATAAAGCCGATTCGCGGACAGGATGGGTTGTTGTCGGCTGAACTACTGGAGCCCTTTGTTTTGCCGAATTACGACTGGTATCCGAGGACACGCCTGGTGTGCCTTGAAAACACTGCCAACAGAGCGGGCGGAACATTTTATGCCCAAGATCAGATTAGAGGCATCACCGATTTTTGTGAAAGAAAAAAATTGCGATTGCATATTGATGGAGCGAGAATTTGGAACGCATTGGCCGAGACCTCTGAAAATCCAAAACACTACGGAACCCTGTGCCATACCATGTCGGTTTGCCTGAGTAAGGGATTGGGTTGCCCTGTGGGGAGCTTATTGCTGGGAAGTGCCGATGACATCAAAAAAGCAAGAAGGATAAGAAAAGTGTTGGGTGGGGGGATGCGTCAGGCGGGGTATTTGGCAGCGGCAGGAATTTATGCTATTAGGCATAACCTGAACAAAATCAAAGAAGATCATCGCAGGGCTAAGGAACTTTATGAATTTTTAAAAAAGAAAGTTGAAATCAAAGAAATTAAAATACCCCGTACCAACATTATCATTTTCAAATTAGCAGATCCGGCAAGATGTGAAAAATTTATGATGGAATTGAGGCAAAAAGGCATTCTGGTTAGTGCCATGGCACAAGATACTTTGAGGATGGTAACGCATTTGAATTTTAGTGATCATCATTTAGATTATTTAAAAAAAATGATTTAAAGAAATAAATACGAATTTCTTCGTATTGAATTCTTACTCTTCCATAGGAACTTTGACAAAAAAAATTATGAAAAAAATTGTTAAAGTTTTAATGTTTTTATCCCTTGCTGCATTGAAATTAAATTCCCAAACAATAACGTATAAAATTGTAAAGGATGATCCGAAGGATATTGCAAATTTTTCATGTAATCTTGATTTTTTTCAATTTGATGTAGGGTTTGGCCAAATAGATGGAGTCAGCTTTAATTTGGGGGCCTGGGGGCATGTCATGTATAAGCAAATAGGCGGAATTGATTATACACTTCGTTATGGTTATTTAACATTTTCTACTTTATTTGGTGATGGAAAAGCGTTGGGAAAGCATATCAATGCACAAACCGGAGTGTTTTATATTTTTCATAAAAAGGAAAAACCAAGCAAGGAAAGAGTTGTAGTGCAAGCAATTTCGGAAGAATATGAAGGAAAAACATATCATTATAATAAATCTCTAAGTATAGATAATTATATTGGTAAATATAAGGCGTTAAGGGGAGGTTTATACTTTAACCGTGGGATTGCGGATGTTTATAAAAAATCAATTTTAAGTGTCAGCGGCCCATTAAGTAACTATTTTATACTGGGCTTGTATGGCGGAATTTGTTTTGGTACAACCAAAAATATTGGGATAGTATCAGATAAAATTGCTGAAAGCGGAGAAGCACGACATAACAGATTTATTTTGGATATTTTGTTTACTCCGGTTCAAAATACCGGTATTTCAATAAACCCTTTCGGTGGAAGATTAGTATATCAGATGCTCCCGGCAATCTCCAAAAAGGAGAGGAGAAAAGGAGGTTATTCTATATTATCCCGAATGGCTCTTGAATTTGAGTGTGGCTACAGGCCTGTGGATGGTGTGTTTTTAGCATTTACCTGGTCCATACCCATTGCAAGAAAATTATCAGTTTTGGGTCCAACCACTTCCGAACCCGTTAGAACGTCGGAATGATTGAATTAACAATTTAAAAATGAAAAATACATTTTTTTTCCTGATTATCATGCGAATTGTAATTCTGCATTGTCAGGAAAAAAAATATGAGGTGATAAATCTTGGGCCAAATGTTAATTCCAAATATGAAGAATTAATGCCTTACATAACACCCGATGGAAGCAAATTGTTTTTCATTCGTGGAGATCATCCGGAAAACAATAAATATCCTAATAGTTCACAAGATATATGGTTTTGTAAGAAGCAGCCCGACGGGTCATGGGGCCCTGCAAAACGCTTAGGATACCCTTTTAATACAGATCATCATAATGCTTTAATCGGACAATCCTCTGATGGAACAATAAGATACATAAAAGATTACTATAAAAATGGGGAATTTAAAAAAGACGGTTTTTCTGTCAGTAAATTGGAAAAAGAAGGATGGTCTGTTCCTGAAGGAATTGATATTCCGGGGTTTGATAGAATGATTAAAGGAGATTATTTATCGTGTAATATTTCTTCTTCAAACAATATATTTTTGATTTCATTTTCCGAACAAAAAGAAAGTAATAAAAATTATGATATCTATGTTTGCTTTCTAAGGAACAACAAATGGACTAAGCCCGAGAAAATCGGCATAGGAAAAATTTCAACCCCGTATCATGAAATGTCGCCATTTCTGGCATCCGATAATATTACCTTATATTTCAGCAGCGATCGGCCGGGAGGTTACGGAAGTAATGATATCTGGATGACAAAACGGTTGGATGATACATGGCAGAATTGGTCGGAACCCGTGAATTTAGGTCCCGATATTAACAACTCGGGCTGGGATGCTTTTTTTACCATTCCTGCATCAGGTGATTATTTTTATATGGTGCGCGACGGAGATATCGTCAAAATAAAACCCAGGGAGGAACAAAAACCCAATCCGGTGGTCATCGTTAAAGGTACTGTTTTGAACTCAAAAACCAACGAACCCCTGGAAGCAGGAATCCAATACATTGACTTGTCTGACGGACGTGAAGCAGGAATTGCACGTTCCAATCCGAATACAGGTGAATATCTTATCATACTTCCCTATGGCAAAAATTACTCCTTCAAAGCAAATAAACAAGGTTTTTATGCCATATCCGATAATATGGACTTGACCAATATTTCCACCTACAAGGAGATAACAAGAAATTTATTTTTAACTCCCATAGAACAAGGACAGGTAGTCAGAATCAATAATATTTTTTTTGAATTCGGAAAATCAACATTGAAGCCGGAGTCGTATTATGAATTGGATAATATCGTGAAATTACTCACTGAGAACCCCACTATGGAAATATTCATTGCGGGCCATACTGATAATGTGGGTTCTGATGAATTTAATTTAAAACTGAGTAAAGAACGGGCAGGTGCCGTAGTAGATTATCTTGTATCCAAAGGAATTGCTTCATCTCGCCTTACGTCCGACGGCTTTGGTAAAAATAAACCCGTTGCCGACAACAATACCGATGAAGGCAGGGCCATAAACAGAAGAGTGGAATTTACCATATTAAAAAAATAATTGAGGTTAATTACCAAACAAAAAAGCCGATGCTTGCATCGGCTTTTTTTGTGATCCCGCCGGGATTCGAACCCGGGACCCTTACATTAAAAGTGTAATGCTCTACCGGCTGAGCTACGGAATCAACCTTTTTTTCAGGCGTGCAAATGTACAACTTTTTTTAAATTCACAAAATAATTTATTAAAGAATGGAACTTTCATATTACCCTAAAGAACGATTATTGGGCTTTAAAGTTGAGAAATGGAACAAAAAATTCCTGGAAAACTTTATTCGGGAATTTCAACACGCTCAGGAAGTGGAGGATGATACGTTAAATTATATACTTCATGATTACCAACTTAACTTTCGGCTTTCGGCTGATGAAGATTTTTTTCATGTGTACATAAGAAATCCGGAATTTAAAATTTTTGGAGAAAAGGTAATAGGGAAGAGGAAAGAGGACATGGTGGAATTAATGCGCAAAAACGGATTTGAAAAGTTCGTTCATGATAAGGATTTTGGCGTGAGTATGCTGGAATTTGAGGAAGCGGGGCTTACGTTTTTTTTTGAAAACCAGTTTATTGATGAACTGGCGATTGAAATTTATTGACTTTCCATTCCGGCATAGCTTAATTTCATCATGTTCGTACGTCCACGGTTCTTCATGGGCATGCTGGCTATATTAATTACAAGGTCATCGTGTGCAACATAACCCTTTTCGAGCAGGAATTTTTTCAGGTCCTGAATAGTGGTGTCCGTACTTTCGTATTTATCGTAATAAAATCCCCGAACGCCCCAAATCAAACTTAGGGTGCTTAATAAATTTCTGTTATCGGTGAAAATAAAGATGTTGGATTTTGGCCGGTGGCTGGATAATTTGAATGCCGAATATCCGCTGTTGGTCATGCTGATGATGGCCTTTACGCCGGCATGCCGGGCCAATATACATGCGTTGTAACAGATGCTGTCGGTAATGTAGGTGATGGTGCCTTTTTCGGGTTCGTTCTCACGATAGTAAATACTGTCAAGGTTTTCCACCTGAGAAATAATCTTGCTCATGGTTTCAATTACTTTCACCGGATATTTGCCAACGCTGGTTTCGGCGCTCAGCATTACGGCATCGGCACCATCCATGACGGCATTGGCCACATCATTCACTTCTGCACGCGTGGGTGCATGATTTTGAATCATGCTTTCCATCATTTGCGTGGCAATGATTACGGGCTTGGATGCTTTAATGCATTTTTGTACGATGGTTTTTTGTATCAGGGGAACTTTTTCCATTTCAAGCTCCACACCCAGGTCACCACGGGCCACCATTACACCGTCGGTCAGGTCGATGATTTGATCGATATTGTGAATGGCCTCCGGTTTTTCAATTTTGGCAATAACCTTACTTTTTTTTCCGGATTTTTTGATCAATTCTTTTAGGTCGGCAATATCTTCGGGCTTCCTGACGAACGAAAGTGCAATCCATTCCACTTCCATCGAAAGGGCAAATTCCAGGTCTTTCAGATCTTTTTCTGTCAGGCAGGGAAGGGATATGCGGGTATTCGGAAGGTTTACGCCTTTCTTTGAACTCAAAATTCCACCCACCAAAACTTTGCATTTTACTTTATCGGTTCTGTTGGTTTCCAATACTTCCATAACCAGCTTGCCGTCGTCCAGGAGTACTTTCTCTCCCGCTTTTACATCTTTGGGAAAAGAAGGATAAGTGATGTAAGCCACTTCCTCGCTTCCCTCACATTCAATGGTGGAAAATTCAAAAGTTTGGCCTTCCTTTAAAAGCACACCGTTATTTTTCATGGTGCCTATCCGGAGCTTAGGCCCCTGCAGGTCGGCCAGAAAACCCACATGAGTTCCCATTTCATTATTTAACGCACGTATTTGTTCTATGTAGCTTTTGATTTTATCATGATCGCCATGAGAGAAGTTAATGCGTGCAATATCAAGACCTGCCAGAATCATCTGTCGGAGAACTTCTTTATCTTCAGTAGCCGGACCAAGGGTAGCCACAATTTTTGTGCGATGAAAAGGGATCATATTCGGCTAAGTTAAGGAATTTGATTTATCGTAATTTTGCCCGCATATTAATTTATGCCCAACAAACTCAAAAAATTCGCCGATTTTAAAAGTTTTCCGAATTGTTTTACTTATGTCTTTGAAGATTTGGAATCCGATTTTAAATTAAAAGGCAAGTGGAACAGCGATTTTTTTTCAAATGAACATCCCATCGTGCTTGAAATCGGTTGTGGTTATGGGGAATATACATTGGGGCTGGGCAGGGCAGATCAAAGCAAAAACTTCATCGGCATCGACAGAAAAAGCAACCGGATGTGGACAGGTGCCGGTGCTGCATTGAAAGAAGGGTTGAAAAACATTGCCTTTTTGCGGACAAATGCCGAATTTTTGGACCGTTGCTTTGCCGAAAACGAAATTTCGGAAATATGGCTCACCTTCCCCGACCCCCAGCCCCAAAAACCCAGAGCAGGGAAAAGATTAACCTCTCCACGCTATCTTGAAATTTACCGTAAAATAATCAAAACAGGAGGTGTCATACATTTAAAAACAGACAGTGCTTTACTCTTTAAATACACCCTTGAAATTTGTCATGAACAAAATATTAATGTAATACTCCAAACGGAAGATGTTTATAATTACAATCCGGAAAATAATCCGCAACATAAACATTGGATAAACACAGCAGTATCTATCCAGACCCGTTATGAAAAAATGTTTGTCGAGAAGGGAGAAAAGATTAAATACATGGTATTCAAATTTTAAATATTTCTATTAGAAATTTCAATTCCATCAATAATAAATTCGAAAAGATAAAAATTAAAAAATTATTTCTTAGATTTATTTTGAGAAATGATTTCTTTATATAAGGTGATGTATAAGGGAATAATTTTGTTTTTATCAAATTTTAATGCTTGTTTTCGGGCATTATCCCTGAACTTTTGGAGGGTGTTTTTATTGTTCAGTATATAAAGCACGCTTTCGGCCATTTGTTCCACTTCGCCTGGTTTGTGAAGAAAACCCGTTTTTCCGTGCAAGTTGAGTTCGGGTAGCCCACCGCGGTTACTGCTGATTACCGGTACGCCCATGGAAAGTGCTTCCAGTGCCGACAGGCCGAAGCTTTCGGTTTGGGATGGCAAAAGAAAAATATCTGCCATGCAAAGTAATTCTTTCGGATTGGGAACATGCCCAAGGAAAATAATATCTTTTCTGTATTCGGAATTTCTTGCCATAGCCTCTGCCATAGCTCTTTCGGGGCCGTCTCCGGCAAGAATGATCTTACATGGAATTTCCTTCCTAACGTGCAAAAAAATCTTGATCACATCATCAATCCTTTTCACTTTCCTGAAATTACTAATGTGCACCAACACCGGTACATTGGGTATTCCCAAACTGCTTTTTATACAGCGGGTATGTTTGCGGTCGTATTCCCGCGTGTCGATGAAATTCGGAATAACATGAATTTTATTATCGATTTTAAATGCTTCCAGGGTTTCGCGTTTTAAGCTTTCCGATACGGTGGTGATGGCATTGCTTTTATTCAAAGAGAAACGGATGATGGGTTCAAAGGAACGGTCACGGCCCACCAGGGTGATATCGGTTCCGTGCAGTGTGGTGATGTAGGGCAGGCGGATTTTTTTGGAAAGCAATATTTGCTGGGCCATCCAGGCCACCGAAGCATGCGGAATGGCATAATGCACATGCAGCAAATCCAATTCTTCATAAATGGCCACATCCACAATCTTACTGGCCAACACACTTTCATAGGGAGGGTATTCAAATAACGGATAGTCGGATACGTTTACTTCGTGAAAAAAAATATTTTCGTGGAAATGTTGAAGGCGAAACGGAAGTTCATAGCTAATGAAATGCACCTTATGGCCCAATGAAGCCAACTCAATACCCAATTCGGTTGCCACGGCACCGCTTCCTCCATAGGTGGGAAAACACACGATTCCGATTTTCATGTTTTGCATTGAACAGATTTATCGTTCAATAGTTCGTAAATTTAATCCCTATTTATGGAATATTCCATTACCGGATTAAACAAAGAACAGAAAGAATTGCTTGAGTCGGGGCAGTGTTTGCCGGTCATGGAAATGTTTATGACCTTGCAAGGAGAGGGATACCACACTGGCCTTGCATCTTTTTTCATTCGAATAGGAGGGTGTGATATTGGTTGTCATTGGTGTGATGTAAAGGAAAGTTGGGATGCTGAAAAGCATCCGTTAGTTTCTGTAAGCGATATTCTTAAACAAGTTAAGCTTTGTAATCCTCATACCGTGGTAATTACCGGAGGTGAACCGGTTTACTGGAATTTGAATGCCTTAACTTCCAGTTTAAAAGAAGCAGGCATAAAAATACATCTCGAAACTTCGGCTGCCTATCTTATTCAGGGGCATTTTGACTGGATTTGCCTTTCGCCCAAGAAAACAAAATTGCCCCTGGAAGAAAACTGGGCCAAAGCCGATGAACTGAAAGTGATAGTTTATAATCGTCATGATTTTCAATTTGCCGAGGAATGCCGAAAAAAAGTGCGGAGTGACTGTAAGCTTTATTTGCAGCCGGAATGGAGTAAGTCTGGACAAATAATAAATGATATTGTAAAATACATAATTCAAAATCAGGACTGGAAACTTTCTTTACAAGTTCATAAATTCATTGGCATCCCCTGATAATACTGGATTTAAAGATTTTTTGTAAATTCGAATAAACTTTTAAGTTATTAAGTCATCTAATTAAAAAAAACTATGAAAACCTATATTAAAACATCTGTTGCTATTTTTATCGCAACTTTGATGATTTTATGCATAAATTCATGCAAAAAGAAAGGTGACCCCAAAGAACCGGTTGACACCGATACTCAGACTGCGCAGGATAATTTCCATGCAGAAAATCTCTCGAATGATATTTTAAATATCGGCGGGCAAGCTATAGAAAATGCCACGCTTACCACTTACAAACTGCCATCTGTATCTGATGCCCAATTACTTCCCACGGCACCGGGTGCTACCATTACAGGGTTAGGAACATTAACCATAACCATTGATTTCGGAACCGGTGTGCTTTGCAAGGATGGCAGGACAAGAAAAGGTAAATTGATTTTCGACCTCTCTGCTTCCACTCCTACAACAAATACTAAATACAGAAATCCCGGATTTCGTTGTAAAGTAAGTGCGCAGAATTATGTGGTAGATAACTATTCCGTCAACATCATCAACAAAGTGATTGCCAACACCACACCGACATCCATCCCCACCGGAACAAATCCCGGGACAAACCTGACCTGGAGCGTAACGGCCAACCTTCAAATTCTGAAGCCCAATAACGGAGGAACCATTACATGGATGTGTAACAGAACCAAAGAATTAATTAACACCAACGACCCCACATGCTATCAGGGACAGAACATGCCCATCATCTGGTCAAAAGCCAAAGTAAAACATAACGGCACGGCAAACGGGGTCAACGCCAAGGGAGAGAATTACACACTGGTCGCAAAGGATTTAATCAGAGATTTTACGTGTTCTCCATATCCGTCTGCTCCCAATCGACATCCATTCATCAGCGGAATCATTGAATATACCCCGGGCAATAAACCCACACGCTATATCAACTATGGAAACGGTACGTGTGATGCAGAAGCATCCATCACCGTAAATGGTATCACCGTTTCGTTTACTATACCTTAATAAAATTACTGTTACTAAAACCATCCCTTTAACCGGGGATGGTTTTTTATGAATTCGGAATAAGTAGTCTTATATCAAAACATGGATTTTTGTTTTATATTTTTCAAATAAATTGACTCCTGGAAAATCTTGATGCCATTTTAAATTTCTTTCTTTAGAATTTTTTACATTTGAAGGAACTTTCGTGAAGGACAGATATTACATTCTCGTTTTTTGTTTTTTCTTTTCCATATTCTCTTACTCACAGAAGTACACCATTTACGGAAAGGTTTTTGCATCATCCAACAAAGAACCTTTGCCTTTTGTGCCGGTATTATTAAAAGGAACAACAGTTGGCGCTCAATCCGATGTTGACGGAAACTACATCATCAAAACCAATGTTTTGGGAGATTCGGTGGTAGCGCAATATATTGGTTATAACCGCGCGGCAAGGCCCGTCAATAAAAATCTGCTTCAACAGGAAATCAATATTTCCATGGATGAATCGGGCGGAGTGAATCTGGAAGAGGTAACGGTGGTGATGGGTGAGAACCCGGCACATCGCATCATCAGAAATGCCAACAAATTCAGGGAAAAAAACAATCGGGATAATCTGAAGGCCTATCAATATGAAGCATACAACAAAATTCAGTTCGATCTTAACAAGATACCAAAAGAGATGCGCGAGAAAAAAATTTTAAAGCCCGTGGCATTTGTTTTTCAGAACGTCGACAGCGTGAATTCCGGAGAAAAGCCGTCTCTTCCTTTTTTCCTGGTGGAAAATATTTCCGATGTGTATTACCGTTCCAATCCGAAATCCAAAAAGGAAATCGTGAAAGCCACCAAAATCACCGGAATGGAAAATGCCAGTGTTTCGCAGTTGCTGGGCGATATGTATCAGAATATAAATCTATACGATAATAACATTACCCTGTTCAACAAACAAATTCCCAGTCCCATCGGCGACCAGGCATTTTTCTATTATAAGTTTTTTTTGGAAGACAGCGCTTTTCAAGACGGGCATTATGTGTATCACATCCGTTTTAAGCCCAGGCGTGTTCAGGAATTGACCTTTACGGGGAACATGTGGATTGCGGATACCACCTGGGGAATAAAAAAAATTGAAATGTCGCTGCCCAAGGATGCCAATATTAATTTTATCAGAACCGCAAATGTTATTCAGGAATATGTTTATGTAGATAGTGCATGGATGCTCAAAAAAGACCGCCTCGTGGCCGACGTTGCTCCTACTAAAAATTCTATCGGGTTTTATGGTAGAAAATCCACTTCCTATAAAAATTTTGTGATAAATAAACCTTTGGACGACAAATTTTATGGTGTGGGAAATCAAATTTTGTTTAACGACAGCATCACTAAAAAAGATGATAATTTTTGGAAAGAGCATCGCCACGACAGTTTGACCCAAAGAGAACTGAAGATTTTCAAAATGGTGGATACCATACAATCGCTTCCCATATACAAAACCTGGGTGGATATATTTTATATGTTAATTGCCGGATATAAAAAGTTCAACAATTTTGAAATCGGGCCTTATTCCAGTATTTTGTCATACAACCGGGTGGAGGGCATTCGGTTACGCTTCGGAGGGCGTACTTCCGAAATCTTCAGCAAATGGTACGAACTCAACGGTTATGTGGCTTATGGTTTGAAAGATGAACAATGGAAATATGCCATCGGTTTTAAAACCTTCGTAACCAAAAAGCCCAAAAGGCAAATTTTTGGTTTAAATTACAAAAGCGATTATGAAATTCTTGGGCAAAGCGTTAACGGTTTTTCTCAGGACAATTTTTTGGCATCATTTTTACGTGTGAATCCTTTGACCAACCTTACACGCGTGGATCAAACCGAAGGTTATTTTGAAAGGGAATGGATGCCGGGTATCATTTCAAGAGTTTCTTTGGTTGGCAGGAAACTTTCTCCCTTGGGAACAAATCGTTATGAGGTTTATAAACCAAACGGAGACACAAGAGAAATCGATGCCATATATAATACTGAAGCCCGATTATACACTCGTTTTGCCTGGGGCGAGCGTTATGTGGGTGATGGTTTTACGAGGGTTTATGTAAGTTCGACCTATCCCGTTGTGCAGTTCTTTTATTCCAAAAGCTTAAGAAATGCTTTTAAAGGCCTTTATGACTATCATAAAATTTCCATGAGAATTTCAGACAGAATTCGCATCACCCCCATTCTCGGTTACACCGATTATCTTCTTGAAGGCGGAAAAATCTGGGGTACGGTACCCTATCCGCTGATGGAACTTCATGGTGGTAACGAAACCCTTATATACGATGAACTTGCCTATAATATGATGAATTATTATGAATTTGCTTCCGATCGTTATGTTTCGTTGGGGATATTTCACCATTTCGACGGTTTGTTTTTCAACAAAATCCCTTTGATCAGAAAACTTAAATTGCGCGAGGTGGTAACCTTTAAAGGCGTTTGGGGCGGGGTGGAAGAAAAGAACCGAAAGGCTTTAGTGTTTCCGGAAAACCTGAAAACCCTTGAAAAAATGCCATATATGGAATGTTCCGTAGGCGTGGAAAATATTTTAAAAGTGTTCCGGGTGGATGCTCTTTGGCGTTTGAACTACCGCTTTGAAAGGCCTATGGATAACTTTGGCATTAAATTTACTTTTCAATTTTTGTTGTAATGATTCTTCGTTCGGAAAAACTGGTCAAGAAGTATAAGTCCAGAGTGGTAGCCAATGAAGTGAGTATTGAGGTTAGTCAGGGTGAAATCGTAGGTTTGCTTGGGCCTAACGGGGCAGGCAAAACAACATCGTTTTACATGATAGTAGGGATGATCAAGCCCAACAGCGGAAAAATATTTCTGGATGACACTGATATCACATCCCTTCCCATGTATCAGCGTGCGCGTATGGGAATCGGATATTTGCCTCAGGAAGCATCCGTATTTCGTAAGTTGAGCGTAGAGGACAATATCAAAGCCATTTTGGAAATGACATCGCTTTCCAAAAGCCAACAGAAGGAAAAACTCGAATTGCTTTTGGATGAATTTTCCCTGCATCACGTCAGAAAAAATTTGGGCGACCAATTAAGCGGAGGAGAAAGAAGACGGACTGAAATTGCCAGGGCCCTTGCTGCCGATCCAAAATTTATTTTATTGGATGAACCATTTGCAGGAGTGGATCCGATTGCCGTGGAAGACATTCAGCAGGTTGTTCGAAAATTAAAAACCAAAAAAATCGGTATTCTTATCACCGACCACAATGTCCACGAAACCCTCAGCATCACCGACCGTGCCTATCTTTTGTATTCGGGGAAAGTGATTAAAAGCGGGACAGCCGAGGATCTGGCGTCCGATGAAATGGTAAGAAAAGTTTATTTGGGCCAGAATTTCGAGTTACGCAAATGAATATCCTGATTGCCACCCAAAACAAGGGTAAGATAAACGAAATAAAAAAAATATTTTCATCCTATCCCGTTCAGTTGTTTGCCTTATCCGACTTTCCGGAGTTCAGCGGGCTTAAATTTCAGGAAAACGGGCATACGCTTAAAGAAAATGCCGAATTAAAAGCGCGCCAGGCCCTACAGTATATGAAAGCCAAGGGGANGGAGCATGATTTTAGGTATGTAGCTTCCGAGGACAGCGGCCTTTTCGTCGATTCCCTCAATGGAAGGCCGGGCATATACTCGGCGCGCTTTTCCGGTGAGAATGCGACCAATGAAATGAATTTGTATAAGCTGATGGCAGAAATGAAAAATCACACTAACCGCAAGGCAGTTTTTAAAGCAGTGGTATGTGCCATGAGCGCGGAAGGCGAGGCACATTTTTTTGAAGGGGAATTAAAAGGAACCATATCGCATGAAGCTAGGGGAAAAATGGGTTTCGGATACGACCCGGTATTCATTCCCACCGGCTTTCGATCCACTTTGGCTGAATTGGGCGAAGAGGTTAAAAATACCTTGTCGCATCGAAAAACAGCTTGGGAAAATTTCATTAAAGCTCTAAATACCATCCGAAGATGATGCAACTTTTTATTTTCTTTGTTTGTTTTTTTGCCCATGCAATTTAAAAAACGAAACATTGCGATTATCGGAAGTACGGGCAGTATCGGCAGGCAGGCCCTGGAGGTCATTGCACATCAATCCGATTTGTTGTCGGCAGAGGTTTTGGTGGCAGGGAGCAATGCCGAACTTTTGGTTGAACAAGCCCGTCAGTTCCTTCCTAATGCTGTGGTTATCATCAATAAAGAAAAATATTCAATTGTAAAAGAAGCCTTGCACAACGAACCCGTAAAAGTTTTTTGTGGAGAAGAGTCGGTGATGGATATTTTGGAGTGGGAAAGCGTTAACATGGTGTTAAGCGCATTTGTGGGCTTTGCCGGATTAAGAAGTACATTAAAGGCATTGGAGTTCGGAAAGCCGGTGGCTTTGGCCAACAAGGAAAGCCTGGTGGTGGCAGGTGCGCTCCTGACGGAGACAGCAAGCAGAAGCAAGGTCCCCATTTTACCTGTAGACTCGGAACATTCAGCCGTTTTTCAATGTCTGGCAGGCGAGAATGAAAAAGAAATTGAACAAATTATACTGACTGCGAGCGGAGGCCCCTTTCGAGGTAAAACAAAAGATGAGCTTGAACATGTAACGTCTTATGATGCCCTAAAGCACCCAAACTGGAGTATGGGAGCCAAAATCACCATCGACTCTTCTACATTAATGAATAAGGGGCTGGAAGTAATCGAAGCCAGATGGCTTTTCAATTGTGCTCCTGAAAAAATAAAAGTGGTGGTTCATCCTCAAAGCATCATTCACAGTATGATCATGTTTACTGATGGTTCTATTAAAGCACAGCTTGGCCTGCCTGATATGCGCTTGCCAATTCAGTATGCCTTATGTTATCCGCACCGGCCCAAAAATGATTTTCCGCGTTACGATTTTAAAGTTCCCTCTTCCCTTACATTCGAGGAACCCGATTTACATACTTTTCCTTGCCTGGAACTGGCGTATGATGCGTTGAGAAAAGGCGGAAATATTCCATGTGTACTAAACGCAGCCAATGAAATTGCCGTGGAATTATTTTTGAACGGAAAAATCAAATTTACACAAATTCCCGAGCTTATCCGAAAAGCGATGGAAAATACGGAATTCATCTCCCGGCCTAATCTGGAACAATTGACGGAGTCAGACAGGGAAACCCGAAAATTTGTTATGCTTCAGGCCAATTCTTAATATATTCAAAAAATACTCCTATCTGCCCAAAACTCATTACTTTTAATGCATAGATATGTGGATTAAAATTGCACAGTTGTTCTTAAGCCTCACCATACTGGTAAGCATACACGAATTCGGTCATTTTTTCTTTGCGAAATTGTTCCGTTGCCGTGTGGAAAAATTTTATCTTTTTTTTGATTTTCTTTTTCCTTTTGCCAATGTGGCTAATTTTTCCTTATGGAAAAAAAAGAAAGGCGAAACCGAATACGGTATAGGATGGTTTCCGTTGGGCGGATATGTTCAAATAGCCGGCATGGTGGACGAACAAATGGACAAGAGCATCATCCATCGGGCTCCCGAACCTTGGGAACTCAGAAGCAAACCGGCCTGGCAGCGCCTTCTGGTAATGATCGGGGGAATATTGATGAATCTGCTGCTTGGATTTTTTCTATTCTGGATGTTATTATGGTTCAACGGCAAGGAAGTGCTACCGGTGCACAAACTACCGCACGGCTTAATGTTCGATTCCATCGGCATTCAAATGGGGCTTCGAAATGGCGATTACATCACCGCCCTGGACGGAAAGCCCGTAACTTCCATCCGCCGTATTCCGGTGGAAATCATCATGAACAAGGTGAAAACGATTGAGGGCATTCGTTCCGATGGAAAAAAATTTTCAGTCGAAGTTTCGGATGAAGACAGGGCAATCATCCTCAGGCGATTAAAAAAATCTTCGTTTGCCGAGCCGCGCTTTATTCCCAAAGTTGGCATGGTGGATTCTACCAGCTATGCCTATACGGCCAGAATTCAAAAAGATGACAGGATTTTAGCTGTTAACGATGTTAAAGTCCTTTTTTTTGATGAATTGAAAGCGGAACTTGGCCGCAACAGGGGAC
This sequence comes from Bacteroidia bacterium, assembly GCA_026415195.1. Taxonomy (GTDB): domain Bacteria; phylum Bacteroidota; class Bacteroidia; order B-17B0; family Aurantibacillaceae; genus JAOAHO01. The sequence goes on from JAOAHO010000023.1 coordinate 29,261, forward strand.
AGTCCGTACGGCTTTCCATCATCAGGAATTCCGATACCATCACCACTTCCTGCAAGGTTTCGGAAATGGGCACCATCGGATTTTATCCTGTTCCGGTAGATTCATTTCCTGTAGAACTGAAGCGTTATGATTTGTTCGGTGCACTGGCTAAAGGAATTTCAGACGGTTGGGAAATGCTGGTGTTACAGATCAAACAAATCGGCGTTCTGTTTACGGTGAAGGATGCTCACAAACAGGTAGGCGGTTTTTATACCATGGTACAACAAATGAGCCCCGTTTGGGATTGGGAGGCCTTTTGGGCCTTTACGGCATTTTTAAGTTTGGCGCTGGCATTCATGAATTTTCTGCCCATTCCGATGCTGGATGGCGGCTACATTTTGTTCATCCTGGTGGAACTTATTACCGGCGTCAAAGTGCCCGATAAATTCATTTATTATGCTAACCAGGTGGGCTTGATTATTGTTTTGGCATTAATGATCTATGCCAACACTGATTGGCTCAGAGATTAGTATGAAAAAAATATTTATATTTTTTTTCATATTTCTTGGGTGTGCCCTTTTTGCCCAACATCAAACCAAAAGCGATAACCAAAAGGAAATTCCCGCTTTAGCTTCCGAGCGCTTTCTGATTATTCCCTTTTTGCCAAAGCTATACAACAGTCAAATTGATTATTTACTTAATAAGGAATCGGGTAAAACCAGCCGGCAGTTGGCAGAATTTTTCAGGGACGGTATAAACGAAAGTTTGTTCAATGAATTAAAGAAAAGAAAACACCAACCGGTTGACCTGATGGCCGATACGGTGAAAAACCGTAAGGAATTGGCCAGCATTTACCGCCATACCTATTTGGAATATATGCCCGTGCCAAATCAGGATAATTATGTCCCTCCGAAAAAAGAAGTAAAACAAAAAGGAATAAAAGACGGGCAGATTGTAGTGGAAGCGGAAGTGAAAGACCGCTTCATGAATGCCAAAATTTCCGATGCACGCCTGATTCCGGCTCTTCATGCTCGTTATAAAACAAATTATTTTATTTTTATTAACCAGATGGATATTTTTTCATCGCCTTATAAAGACGGTGAAATTCAAAACGTTGAAAGTTCAAACAAAAAAAGGCTTGTTATTCATTACACTGTCTATTCCCTGAATGCGGATGAGGTAAATTCCGGTATTGCAGAATGCATTATGGACGAAGAAAAATACAGCCCAGACGGCATTTTAAAAAAATACATACGTTCGTTGGCAAAAACCATCACAGACAGGATAGAAATTCAGTTAAAACGAAGAAGTAAATAATTGTTTATTATTCTTAGTTGTGATTTAAATCTGAATACCAAAATGTTTTTTAAGCTTAAGAATAAACAAATAAATAGTTAAGAAATATCCATTTTTATTTATTCAAATTCTTATTTTTAAGATTTATATCTTACAAAAAAATTTTGGAATTAGAAAAAAATAAATAAATTTGAAAAAAATTGAAATATAAAACATTATTGAGTTTAAGAAAAATGAAACACATGATGATTATAATTTTTTATTTATCTTGTTTAAGCTTAATTTATCCTCAAACAATCATTGTAAATTTTAATTCTAATCAAACATACCAGGTTAATGAAGATTTTTTTTCGGGTGTTACTGTTACTTCAGTCGGTGATTTTGATTATACGAATGCTTACTTTCAAAAATTAATTGACTCATGTGGAATTAAAGTATTGTATTATCCGGGGGGAAGCGTTGCTCGTTTTGCTCACTACTATCCGGGAGCGATAGGGTATGGTATTAATACTGTTCAGGTAGTGGCTGCAGGATATAATGTGAATGATATAATAAATAGTCCATGGTATCAAGACCAATTAAATAACAATAATAATTTTTTTGAAGAGTGTGTTCAATTGGCAAAAGATAAAAATTTAGGGTTAATTATTTGTGCCAATGTCACGACAGGATATCTCAGTGATATACAGAATATGATGGCGCTTTGTACGTCATCCAATATTCCTGTAAAAGCGATGATATTTAATACGGAAGTGCATTTGAATGCCGACAAACATGTATTCCCTAATGCCAAATCCTATGTAGATAGTATTAGTAAATATGTTACGTATATGAAAACACAATATCCTAATGTCCCTTTATCTGTTAATGCTGCTCCTCCTACTACAAATACTTTTTTTACGAATTGGAATGATACTGTATCGAAAGGCTACATTACCGGAATAATAAAAGATTCTGCCAGGGGAGCTATTAATTGGTGGTGGGATATACCAACAAGCAGTACCCTTACTTCTGCCACAAAAGATCAGGTTTTTAGTTTTTTAAAAAAAGAAATGTTAAAGTACTTTAATAATGAATTGCCTAATGATGTGAATGCATTTAAAAATGATTTTAAATTTATGGATGTTGTCCAGATGGGTTATAAAAATAAGAATCCGTCAATTAATCCGAAGCTCGCTGATTCCATCAATAATACCTTAATGGCACAGATGTATTTTATAAATAGAATTTTTTGGAAGATTAGATACAATGCGTTAAATGGGGAATTTTTCAAGTCAGTTTCATTAATGAAAATATCATCGGCTACATCTCATGACCCAATCTACAGAAATCAAAACAATATGGGTTCATGTACTTCAAATTCACCGTGTACGTCAACTACATTTGATGCTTATGTTTCGATGAAAGATGTTATTGGCGCAAATTACTACAATCCTGCATTATTGGGTTTTAACACAAATTCAACCTTAACTACCATATTTCCTTATTTCTTTAATAAAAATAATTATAACTGGTTCTTTATTTTAAATTTTGACAGCTTGGGTTTTAATATTGTAGACACAAATATTAAAATCAATAATGTACCAATACAAAATTTTACCGTAACCTCATTTTATGGTCAAAATGGATTTAATTTGTATTCCAAGAAGAATTCACCTTATAATTTGGTTAAAAATATCACCATTAACCCTTCTTCATTTACCATTTATCCTCACAGTATTACGATTATTAAAAGCTTATTACCGCCATTTTCAAATACTTTTGATAATTTTTCTGATATGAGAAGATTAAAACTATATCCAAATCCAACTAAGGAATTGTTTATAATTGAAGGTTGTAAATTAAAAGGCACTTTAGAGATATTTAATGGCTTAGGAAAATTGGTCGACTCAAAAAATGTTGAATGCAAGGGTGAAAAGATTTATTATGATATCAGTTCGCTTGAGGATGGTGTGTATATAATAAAAATCACAACATCAGACGGCACCGGCATTTATGAAAAGTTAATTAAAACTAAATAGTTATGAAAATTATTTTATTTAAACTTTCAGTATTTGGTTTTTTAACATTTTCCATAGCCCAAAATATATGTTTGACTAACAGAGTAACACAACAAAACATTTTTGTTTATGATAAAAATAATCCTTTACAAAGTCAGATAGCATGCGACAGTGCAAAGTATGGTGAAAATTTTGACTGGCTTGGTGTTTTGAAAGAATTAAAATTCAATATTTGGTATCCAAAGTCAAATGTTGATACTTTTTCCAGGAGGCCATTTATTGTGGTTATTCATGGAGGGGGATTTACTGGGGGAAATCGCTATCAAAAGGATAGTATTTGTTTATCTTTAGCTTGTAAGGGAATGGTGGCAGCAGCAATTGATTACAGAAAAGGCAAACAAAATGGAAATGCTCAAAGCGGATATAATGCTCAATATCGTGCATTTCAGGATGCGCTTGCTTCATTGAGATATTTTCGTCATCATTATGCAACTTATAAGATTGATACCACGGCAATGTTTATTGCCGGATCAAGTGCGGGGGGCATAACCGCCCTTCATGCAGCTTTTATGTCACAAACGGAAGCCGATTCCGATCCTGAATATCAAAATTGTCATTATAACCAACAACTTGGACACCTGGACAGTGCCACTTGTTCATATTATTTAAAACCCCGTATCAGAGGAGTAATAAACATGTGGGGAGGCATAACGGATACTGCTTACATTGGTTTCTCTGATAAGAAACCTGTTTTACTTATACATGGAGAAAAAGATCAATCTGTCTCAATAAACACATTTCAAATGGCAGGAACATATTATGGTTCGAGGCCAATTTCTTTTCGGCTGAAAAATCTTGGGGAATGTTATAGATTCCTGGTTGATAAGAACGGCGGACACGGAGGATATGGCAATCCTAATTCACCATTACCCAAAGAAGAATGGAAAGCAAGACAAATAGCATGTTTTGTCCGTGATGTTTTATGTAATGCTTGTCCGTTAAATGCACAAGAAGACACTTTGTTATCAAGCCCTGTATGTAATACCGTTTCTATGCTGAATAATAATTTGGCCGACGATAAACATGAATATTTTTCATTTTTATCAATTTCATCAAAGGAAGTACGAATAATTTCTTCTTTAAATTTAAATGAGGAAATAAGGAGTATGGATGTATTAAGTATTGAAGGGAAAAAATTAAATTTTGAAACTGTAAATAATTCCGATCATTCTGTAATTTTAATATTTAAAGAATCCATTGAAAACAAGCTCCTTATTTTAGATTTAAAGACAAAATCTGGAAAAAAATACATTAAAAAATTTAAAGGTTGATATATCTAATCCTTCGGAGAGGTGTGTGAATTCCTCGGAATTTATAAAATGTACGGACAATTTCATCAATTCTTGATTCCTTCTTATATAATACCTCCTGCTGACTTTATCTTTCATTTCCTGCTGTCCAGCCCCCAGAATAATTTATTTCGCAGGGTTTGAAAAAAATCATTGTTTTCGGGCATCAGCATGCGGAAATTGTAGGGCGCTTTTGAAATTTCCAGGGTTTGTGAAGTATTAAAAACAAACGATTGGGAGTCGATGCTGACGTTGAATTGGTCGTTGGTTCGGCAAATGACGTTGATTTTTATTTTTTTATCGGATGGGATCACTAAGGGCCTCATATTGAGATTATGTGGGGCAATGGGAGTGAGGATAAAATTTTCGGCATCGGGCATCAGCACCGGCCCTCCGCAACTTAAAGAGTAGGCAGTGGATCCGGTGGGAGTTGAGACAATAAGCCCGTCGGCGTAGTAACGGGTTAAGAATTTATTATCTATGGTGGTGTCGATGAAAATCATGCTTCCGCCTTCCGGTTTTTTTATGCTGATTTCGTTCAGGGCACCGGGAAATTTATTATCCGACTGTCCGCTTAAATGCAATTGCAGCAAAAGACGGTTTTCCAGTATAAATTTTTCTTTTACAATCATCTCTACTGCTTCAGCGGCCTGGCTTTTATTCATGACGGCCAGAAATCCCAATCTTCCCGTATTGATACCCAATACGGGAATGCCCGAGGACCCCACCAGGTTTTTACTTTCCAACATGGTTCCATCACCGCCCATGGAAATCAGATAGTCGGCACAATGGACAAGTTCTTCGGAATTTCTGAATTTTTTTCCTGTGAAATCATAACCATATTCATTTAAAAGAAATTCGGCATATACATGATGTAACACTATAGAAAAATTTTCTTTTTCTGATAATTTAAGTAATTCTTCCACCATGTCGGGCGGGTTGTCTTTCGTCGGGCGTGCATATATGGCAATTTGCTTCATGGAGCAAAATCAGGGTTGGTTGTTTTTCTCACCGCGCAGGTTTCGGTAGTAAGATCTGGCAGAATTAATCAGCACACTACCGGGATATTTATCCATAAGGTGCTCCAGCACTTTCATGGATTTTTCCCTGTCTTCCAGTTTTTCGTTATATAATTTGGCCAATAAAAGACAGGCATTGTCGGCATGGATACTATGAGGGTATTTTTCCGTAAATGAAGCCAGGAGTTCAATGGCTTTGGGAATATCCCCTGAGTTGGCCAGAATAACTGCTTTTTTAAACATCACGTGGTCGGGCATGGGATTTTCTTTGAAAAGAAAAGGAATACTGTCCAGATATTGAACGGCCAATGTATATTTACGTCCTTCTTCGACAAGGCATGCCTTTGCAAAATACTGAAGAGGTCCGCTGATGGAGTCGAATCCCAACCCGTCGGAAATGATGAGAGATAACTCGAGGGCATCGTTGGCCGTAAGCTTTGAAGTGGATCCTTTTAATACATCGGCTTGCGATTTGGCAAATCGGAATTCCCCTGCATAAAAATAAATTTTTGCATTTTTAAATTTTGCTTCATGACCAATCATGTCGTTCTTAAAATCACGGTCCACCTGTCCGTAAAGTAAAGAAGCATCCCATAAATTTCCGCTTTGCACCAGGATATCGGCCAGCTTCATTTTGATTTTGGCTTTGGCTTGGGCATTAAAGTTTGGTGATTCCAGAAGCGGTTCAAGTAATTCAATGGCTGCACCATAATCGTTTTTGTAATCGGAGTATAGCGAAGCAAGGCGACATAAGATATCGGGAAGATAGGTGGCGCTATAGGCCAAATAGTTGTTTTTCAGATCTTCATGATAACGTATAACTTCGTTGATTTCTTCCGGTTTTGGAAAAAATTTTGCATAGAGTATTTTATACATCATTTCTCCTTTCAGGATATCGGATTGTTCCTTAAAGGGGGATTGGGGCAGGGTGGCCAGGTAGTCAAAGCAAAGACGAGCCGTTGTATAATCCTCATTTTCCAGGCAAATTTTCGATTGGTTGAATACCCGTAAGCCGTTTTCATTCAAACGTTTGTCTAATGCTTTAGCTTGAACAAATGCCCCGTAGAATTCTTTTTGTTGGTTCAGAACGAAAATCAAAAAATCAATCAGGACAACCGATGTGTTTTTTTGCTGAATGCGCTTATAAAGCTCTTCTTTCAGAATGGGATTTTTAAATCCCCCCGCATGTTCGTCGTATCCGAGGGAATTTCCCAAATGCATCTGCACATTATACATCTCGGTTTCACGAAATTCAACGGCATCCAGGTAACAGTTGATCATGGCTCTGATGTCGCCGGTTTGCTTATAAACATCTGCTTTTTCATAGAAATAGGGATAATGAGGATTTTTTTTGGCACCGAAGTCGTAAGTTTTGATGGCAAAGTCGAATTCTTCAAATTTCAGGAAGGCCTCGGCCGTTTGCCTGATAAAAAAATCATTTCCGTCGGTTAATTTTATGGCTTTTTCTGATAATTCTGCATATTTTCCTTTATTGTTTTTATTTTTTTGAATTTGGGCAAGGTACACATTTGGCAAGGAGGAGTTTTTCAGTATTTTCATCTGGTGCTTACAAAGTTTTTCGGCTTCATCAGTTTTTTGTAAAGCCAACAGGGTTCGGAATAAATAGTCGAACCAGCGTACAGGATCCTGCTTATACAGATTTTCAAAAAATAATTCCGCTTTGTCGAATTCTTTTTTTTGATAATGGGCTATGGCCGAATGTTCTATAGAAGTTTGAGAAAAAAAAATGAATTTGAAAAAAAACAAAAAATAAGAAACCCAAAAAAACTTTTTCATTAATTCAGGTTGAACTGCATTTTAACGACGTTGCCAGGGGGTTGAAATTCAATATGGTCGGAAAGTTTTTTCATGATAAAAATACCCCTGCCGCCCGATTTGTTCAGGTTTTCTTGGGCTGTGGGATCGGGGACGGATTCGTTGTCAAAGCCTTTTCCTTCATCTTTAACGATGAAGGTAATTTTATTTGGCTTAACTTCATATTGAATGGTAACGGTTTTTTCGGGATTATTTTGGTTGCCGTGGATAATGGCATTGTTAACGGCTTCCGTCAAAGAAATCAGAATGTTGGCCGTAATTTCTTCTTTAATTTCCAGGATGCTGCAAATATCTTCCACCAGTCGTTCCACCAAAAGCAAACTTTCAGGTTTGGAAGATATCAGCAATTTTTCATCACATTCCAACAGCATATCACGGTTTAATTCCATTGAGGTATTCAAAAGTTTTGGTTTTGTAATAAGGAGTGAAGTCAGGGGGCAAGGTGAAATAATTCATTTTTTCTTGTTCCATTATCCTTTTATACTGCAAAAAAGGCGGTAAGGTTCCATTTTTAACATCTTTTCCTTCCCGGCTTTCTCTTTTTTCATCTTGTTCGCGTTCCCGTTCAGCTTTTTCACTTTCCAGCAGGCGTGTTAGGATTTCTTGTTGCCGGCGAATGGTTTCAGGGTTAATTTGTTTGTTTAATAGTTCTTTTTCGGTTTGTTCCATCAGTTCGGAAAGGTTACCGCCGGGTTGTTGTCCTTTGTTTTTGAGTTTGTCCATGATCTGCATGAGTTGCCTTCGAATAAGTTCCTGCTCGGCAGCCATTTTGGCAAATTCAGCACTGTTGCCCGGCAATCCCAAAATTCCAGATTTACCTTTATTACCGGGCTTATTGCCGTGTTCTTCACCTTCTTTTTGTCCTCCGGGTTTGTTTCCTTTTTCCAATTCTTTTTTCATGTCTTCGATGCGTTTGTTCAATTGTTCCTGGAGCTTTCTGAGATTAGGAATTTGCGAGGAACCGCTCTGAGCATTCGATTTTCCGTTTCCGCCTTTGGGCTTTTTACATTTACCCCCTGAACAATTCGATTGCATGTTGCTTTTCATTTGTTGTATCATTTGTTCCATGCTTTCATGTAAAAGCAGGGCAAGGTTGTTGACGGAAGTCAGTGCCCCCTGCATGCGGATAAGGGCTTCTCCGGTAATCCTATCCACCAGCCCTTTCTGTGCTTTTTCCATCTGATAATTAATGTTGGAAAGTTCTTTGTTCACCAAATTGGAAATTTGCGGACTGCGCTTTGACAGTGATGTCAGGCTGTCTTCAATGATTTTCATGTCTTCTTTCAAACGGCGTTGATTTCGCATGATTTGCGTGTATTTGGGGCTTTCGGTTTTGGTTTTGGGCAGTTCGGTTATCATCTTTTCCTGCTCGAACGAAACATGCATAAGATTATCAAGAATTTGGCGCAGGGTTTGGATATTTTCTTCTTCCTGTTGCTGTTCCATTTCATTCATAGATTGGTTCATTTTGTCCAACATTCCCTGCATTTGCTTTTGAGCGTTTTCCTGAGATTTTCCTGCATTCTGTTTGTTATTCTTTTCAAGGGCTTCCTGGCTCTCTTTCAGCGATTGGCTGATTTTTTCCATATCTTCCTTTAGGTCAGGAGTAGGATACGGTTCTTCCAATTGTTGGTTTTTTCTTTCGTTCTCTTCAATGGATTCTTTCAGTTTTTCCCATTCCTTGTTAATAGCTTCCTGTTCTTTGGCCAGTTCCCGGATGGAATTTTTATCTTTTTTATCCAATTGGTCGAGTTTTATTTTTAGTTCGGCTTCTTTGTTTTTTAGTTCTTCCAGCTTATCGATGTTTTCCCACATTTTTTGCTGCCATTCCAGTTGCTTAAACAATTCCAGGTTGCGGTCGAGTTCTTTTTCCAGTTCTTTTGCCGACATTTTCATTTCATCCAACTTTTGCATCAGTTCATGTTTTTGCAAAAATTCATTTTGGAGTTTTTGAAGCTCTTCCAAAAGTTTTTTTATTTCCGGATTCAACATTTCATCAAATAATTTTTGCAGTTCCATTTGTTTTTCCAGTATTCTGCTTTCTTCCGGGCTAATTTCTTTTTGATATTCCGTGTTTTTTTGTTGTAATTGTTTGAGTTGTTCGATGTTTTCTTTCAGTTCCTGTTGCATTTTTTGTAGTTCCTTCAACTTAGCCAAATCTTCGTACTCAGGAGTTTTCTTGTTTTGAATTTTTTTAATCAGGTCCTGGATGTTTTTCTGTAGTTCTTTGGTTTTGTTCAGACTTTCTTCCAGTTCCGATTTAATATTGCTTTGTGTGTTTTGTTGCAGTTCTTTAAGTTCTTCCAAACCGGGTTTTTTTACGACAAAAGGGGAAGAACGCGTTGTTTTAGGCCCATTTACACCGTCATTATCGGTAATTTCAAGGACATATTCAAATCGGCTTCCGGGCCTGTATAGAATATTCGAGAAGTCGAATTCCAAACCGAAGTTTTGAAAGGTATTTATCCTGTCAAATGGCAGCGGAATAAGGGTGTTTTGTTTTACGCTTTTACCGCTTGAATCGGTGTAATGTAGCGTACCGTTAATCCGAAAAGAAGAAAATCCGTAATCGTCTCTGATATTCCCCTTAAAGCGAACCAGATGGGGCATATTTGAGTCGGGAAGGGAAAATTCCGCCTGAATTTCGGGATATTGGTCGGGAATAACCTGTATGAAGAAAGAAAAACTATCGGCATTGAACCTGTCGGGCCGGTTGTTGTCCAGAAAAAGTTTGTAGGAAAAACTTTTCATGCATTTCCACGAAACATTATTGAGCCCCTCCGGATTTAATGCAATGACGGAGTCGTTCAGCATCATACCGGCTTTTGAAGAAAATTTGGGCTTTAATTTCCACTGGACAATACTGCCTTGCGGTAAGCGTAAATCACCCTGTGAATTAAAAATTTCTTTTTCTTTTTTTAAGTAGTCCGGATAACTGACTTCAGCGATGAAAAATTCCCAAAAGGGCTTTTTCACCACTTGTACTTCAAATTTTTCCGATTGATAGGCTCCGGCTTTTAATGAAAATGGCACATTGTTTTCAATGTTGGGGATGAGATAGAAAAATGTATATTCATCCAACCTGGACATTTTGAATTCATTTCCGTTCAGATTAATGATTAGTTCTTTGGGAATGGCAGTTCCTTCGGCTTTAACGAGAATGGAATGTTGCGTAGATGCTAATGCCAGTAAGGAGGAAGGCAGTGGTCTGATTCGGAACGGGAAGAGTTCATGTGCAGGTTTTTCATATTGTATCCATCGTTTGGAGCCAGTTTTGATAGTTTCGGGCCAAATAAGAAAAATAAGAAGCGGGATAAGCATCAGAGGAGCATACTTTTTTACAGCGGGTAAAAGGGAATTCCATTCAACTGCCGAAGGAATGGGAACCCCCAGTAGTTTGCTTCTTTTTTGTATTAAACCGGCGGTACGTAAGTCATGCGACCCCGTCCAGCTTGAATTTTCCAGCAGTTGTAAGTAACTTAACAGGTAATCGTAAGGTTGTGGCCCGAATTTAATACCTACCATGGCCGCAGCGTCTTTTAATGAAAGTCTTTTTCCGATGTCATGGTAATGAAAAGCCGGCAACAACACATAATAAGAGAACACCATTACGGAACCAGCCAAAAAACTCCAAAACATTGTCATTCTGAACCATTGGGGAAAAATGGCAAAAGCATTCATTAAAGATAAACCCAAAAAAGCCAAAGCCAAGATGGCAAAAGATGCCAAAAGCCCGCCGGTCATTCGAATCCGGAAATATTTTTTTATCAAATCTTCCAGCCGGGCAATAATTTCGTCTTTGGCATTCATTTTCAGAAATTAAAAATAAATAATCTCATTTGACAAACTATCATGTTTTGATAACTTTAACGTTTTTCACTTGAGAAGGTTTTTGTAATTTTGCCGTCAGAGCGCAAGTGGCGTAATTGGTAGCCGCACCAGATTCAGGGTCTGGCGCCTTTACGGGCGTGTGGGTTCGAGTCCCTCCTTGCGCACTCTTATTTTTTTATTAAGCGATAATTCCTGTTTTCCCCCGGCCTGTAACCGGTTTTTCTCTCTATCCAAAACAAAACTTTATCTTTAAAAGTGGCTTTGATTTTGGTTTTGTCGTAATGAAAAATCCAGTTCATCTCTTCAATCCGATTTTTCATTACCGAAGGGTGAGTTCCATTAAAAGGTTCCAGAAAGTCAATGTTGGAATAATCATATTCGGGGGTGTCGGGGATATTTTTTTTCATCCACTCGTCGTCGTGCCACATTTTATGAAAATTTTTTTGTTTTTCTTGTTGCTTGACCGGCGGCTTAACCCATCCGTAGTGAAATATTCTGGCATTGGCCAAAGCCACGGTTAGTTTTTGATTTTTAATGGTTCGAAAACCTTGTGCATCTTTGTAGCTTCTGATGTTTTTGTAGTTGCGGATTATCCTGATTTCCCTGCGATACCAACGCCGGCTCACACCCACATAGTGGTAACTGCCGTAAAAGTGAACATAGTCGAATAAAAGTCCTTGAATATGGGGTTGGTGCAGATGCTTTTGCATGGCTTCGCGAATAGTGAAGTAATCGTCTTCATGAACACATTCATCCGATTGAATGTAAAAACACCAATCGAATTCTTCGGGAATGGCATCGAATACTTTGTTTGTCTCTTCTGAAAGTACAAGCCCTCCAACACGGAGTTGATCGTTCCAGACGGAAGGCAAATATTTTATTTTTTCCTGAGGAAGATTTGATTTCAGAAGTTGCTCCGTATCGTCTTCACTATTCCCAAGTCCTATGAAGAATTCATCGCACAATGGTAATACCGATCGGATAGCTTCCAGCACTGGATAGTCATATTTTACGGCATTTCGGATGATGGTAAATCCGGCTACTTTCATTTCGTTAGGGATTATTTTTTGAATGCATCCCAACCTTGAGCTTTAAGTTCCACCGACTGCCCTGATTTGGTAATCAGGTTTTTTCCTTTTTCCTTTTCCGTTACATATCCGATGAAACTTATATCCGGATTGCCTTTCAGTTTTTCGTAATCGGATTGGGCTATGGTAAAAAGCAATTCATAATCCTCACCTCCGCTCAGGGCACAAACGGTAGGGTCGAGGTTAAATTCTCGAGCGGTGTCGTAGGTCATGGGGTCGATGGGAATTTTTTCCTCAAACAAATCCATACCGCATTCGGAATGTTTGCAAAGGTGAAGGATTTCGGAAGCAAGCCCGTCGCTAATGTCGATCATAGAAGTGGGCTTTAATTTTAAATCGTCGAAGAGGCGAATGATATCGGTTCTTGCTTCGGGTTTGAGTTGGCGTTCCAGTATGTAATCTTTTCCTTCCAGATCGGGCTGGATTTTCGGATTGGAAAGAAAAACACTTTTTTCCCTTTCCAAAATCTGCAACCCCATGTATGCTCCGCCCAAATCCCCCGTTACACAAAGAATGTCGTTTTTGCGAGCCCCTTTTCTATAAACAATTTTTTCTTTTTGAGCTTCTCCCATGGCAGCAATGGAAATAATCATTCCCAGCCTGCTGCTGGTGGTATCGCCTCCGACCAAATCCACTCCATAGCGTTCGCATGCCAAATAAATTCCTTTGTACAATTCTTCCAAAGCTTCAACAGTGAATTTGCTGCTCACGGCCAGAGAA
>JAOAHO010000024.1 GCA_026415195.1 Bacteroidia bacterium
TCCACATCCTCTGCCTCGGGAAAAACGGCTACGGTAGCCGCACTGGTGTGCACACGCCCCTGGGTCTCGGTGGCCGGTACACGCTGCACCCGATGAACTCCGCTTTCATATTTAAGCAAACCGTAAGCCCCTTCACCAACAACTTTAAAAATTATTTCCTTATACCCCCCCATGGTTCCCGGATTGTAATCCTGAATTTCGGTGCGGAAACCTTTTTTGTCGCAATATCGCTTGTACATTTCAAACAAATCACCGGCAAATATGGCCGCTTCATCGCCTCCGGTTCCGGCACGAATTTCCATGATGGCATTTCGGAAATCTTCAGGGTCTTTGGGAATCAATAGTTTGCGGATTTCCTCTTCCAATTGCGCTTTTTTTTCTTCCAAAGCAGGCAAATCCGCTTCGGCTAGTTCCATCATTTCTTTGTCGGAAGCTTGTTGAAGAATGGTTTTGGCTTCTTCAATCCCTTTCAGTGTCTTTCTGTATTCCGCCGAGGCCTCCACCACAGGCTTTAATTCCTTATACTCCAAATTCAGTTTTTTAAATAAACCCATGTCCGACACCACTGCAGGATCGGAAAGTTTTTCTTCAATTTCCCTGAATTTGCGTTCTATGCCTTCCAGTTTTTCCAACATGGGCTGCAAAACTAATGATTTCAATTCGTATTTTTGAACAAGTTATGATGGAATTAAAAAAATATTTTTTAATTTATTTATATTCAGTAATTTCATTTGCTCAGGAATTTCACGGCTTTATGCAGAGCCATTATTCCGGAATTTACGGCGCTGCTTTTAACCCGGCCCACCTTGCCGACAACCGTCAGAAATGGGGAATAGGATTTACGGGATTGAATTTTCATCTGGAGAACAATTACATTTTTATCCGTAAAGAAAAAATGCCCTCCATTCCCCAGGCCATTCGTTGGGCAAAAACCGGAAACGGCCCCTATAATTGGGACTCCACCAATAAACTCTCGCCAAACTACTACAAATATAATTACCAAATAATAGACAATGACAAGCCCAAATCTTTTTATACTACTGCCCGCCTGATGATGCCCTCTTTTTTCTTTACATTAAATGAAAAATCGTCTGTAGGTTTTCAATGGAGTATTAGGAACTACATAAATATTGACGGTATTTCCAGGGAACTTGGGCGTTTGCTGTATGAGGAATTTATCTATCCCAGCATTTGGTTTACTCGCCTGACAAACAGAAATCTCAGCATACAACAACTTACCTGGGCAGAATACGGCATCACCTATGCCAGGGTGTTATCAAAAGCAGGTTCCAAACACTTTTTGAAAGCAGGCATCAATCCTAAATTGCTTCAGGGGCTTTCTGCTTTTTATTTGTATATTGAAAATTTGTACTATCAATTCAATACCTCCGATACGCTACTCATTTTCCAATCGGATGTTAAGTACGGACATTCCGAAAATTATGAATTCGACGAAAATAACATAAAATATAAATTCATATCCACTCCGGGTATTGGTTTTGATATCGGAGTAGTTTATGAATGGAGGCCGGATATCCAAAATCATCTTTATTCATTAGATGGTAAGGATAATCTTGAGCGCCAGGATCATAATAAATATAAACTAAAGTTGGCATTATCCTTTCTGGACCTAGGTTCCTTAAGATTCAAAAAAGGAGCGCTTTCCAACGATTTTTTCGCCAATACCACCAACCCCTGGTACATCAAGGATATCGAAATTAAAAACGTTTATCAGTTTGACAGTTTGATGACAGCAAAATTCGGAACGCGCAGTAATGAAAAAGATTTTAAAATGATGTTGCCTACTCAGGCGCATCTTTTTTTGGACTATCATGTGTATAAGCATTTTTATGCCGGCATCTACGGCAATGTTTCGAATTTTTTCAAAACTGATCATTCGGCTGTTCGGGATTTTTCTCGCCTTAGTGCACTATTCCGCTTCGACCACCCGTGGGTGGGTGTTTCGGTTCCGGTATTGCTGTATGACGGTTGGGCAAACGTGAGGGGTATGAATCCTACAGCCGGATTTTCATTAAGAGCTGGCCCCCTGGCATTGGGGGTGCATGACGTTACCCTTTTATTTATGAAAAAAAATTTTTTCGGAAGTGGTTTGTTTTTTGCATTACAGATTCCGGTATATCATAAAAAGCCTAAAGACAAAGATGGCGACGGGGTTTCGGATCCTTTAGATCATTGCCCTAAAGTAAAAGGAATTTGGGCATTTTATGGTTGCCCCGATACCGACGGAGACGGAATTCAGGACAGTGAAGATGAATGCGCTTTGGAAGCAGGAATAAAAGAATTAAAAGGTTGTCCTGACAAAGACATGGATGGTATAACAGATAAGAAAGACACTTGTCCGGATATTAAGGGCTTTCCGGAATTTTATGGATGCCCCGACAGCGATGGTGACAAAATTGAAGACCGAAAAGACGAATGTCCGGACGAATTCGGTACGATAGAGTTCAAGGGTTGCCCAGATAAGGATGCCGATGGAATTCCGGATAAAAGTGATAAATGCCCGGATGTATTCGGACCTAAAGAATTCGAGGGCTGCCCTGACAAAGACGGCGACTTGCTGATAGATAAAGAAGATGCATGCCCCGAGGTTTTTGGCCCAAAAGAGAACAAAGGATGCCCCTGGCCTGATATCGATAAAGACGGTTTGCCCGATAAAGACGATGCATGCCCTTCCATTCCGGGCCCGAAAGAACTGAAGGGGTGCCCTCCGGCTCCCAAACTCACTGAAAAAGAACAAAAAATCATTGAAAAAGCTTTTTCAAATCTGGAGTTCGCTACCAACAAGGATATCATCAAACCCAAATCCTTTCCTTCTTTGAACGAACTGGCCGGCATTTTACTAGCACATAAAGGCGAATGGAAGCTCAAACTCTCAGGCCATACCGACAATGTAGGAGACGATCAAAAAAATATGATTCTCTCAGAAAAAAGAGCTAAAGCAGTAAAAAAATACCTTGTCAAAAAAGGTGTGCCCGAACAAAATATAGAGTGTGAATGGTTTGGCGAAACCATGCCCATTGCCGACAACAATACAGAAGCCGGGCGCCAGAAAAACCGCAGAGTGGAAATGAAAATTCTTTATAAAGAATAAGCATTTATTACTGCTGGCTTTATTCAAACCTAAATTTTACCGAATATGTAATTTAAATTTGTAAAATGATTGTTTTATAATATATTTACAACAAATCATTCACTTATGAGAAAAGCATTTTTTTTACTCTTTTTGTCCACATTTTTCCTTATTTCTAATAATGGATTTAAAATAATTCAGGCTGATGCAAACGGAGTTATACTTGAATATCAATTTTCGGGCTTCCACAAAAAAACTGTTCAAATTGGAAATAAAACATATTTTCAAATTTGGTCAGAGAACACCGTTCCGGTCCTGAATGCAGGGTTTCCTGAGATTTTACGTGATGCCATTTCCCTTGCCGTGCCCGATAATTGCAAGCCAGAAATTGAGGTATTACAAAAAGATTTTTATATTGAAAATAATCTCCCCCTTGCTCCTTCCAAAGGCAGCCTGAAGCGTAACGTTGATCCTAAAAACGTACCGTTCACCTTTGCTTCCGTTTATAATTCCAATGCATTTTACCCTTCCCTTAATTATTCCATAGACCAACACTATAATTTCAGAAATGTGAATGGTATTAGTTTAAGCATTTATCCCGTCAGATATAATCCTGTCGATAATCAAGCGGAAATTTTAAGGAAATTGGTAATCAAAGTTAATTTTTTTGGTAAGAACAAAAAGTTAAAATATTTGGAAATTCCGGAATATCATTCTATGGAAGAAAAATTTATTTTGGAAGATCGTTTTGCCAATTTATCCTTTTTGAACTCCAATGGTAAGACACAATATACTCCCCTTTCGGAGTATGGTGATATGTTAATCATTTCTGCTCCTACTTTGACAGCAGAAATGATTCCACTTATTAATTGGAAAAA
The DNA here is from genome assembly GCA_026415195.1 of Bacteroidia bacterium. Taxonomy (GTDB): domain Bacteria; phylum Bacteroidota; class Bacteroidia; order B-17B0; family Aurantibacillaceae; genus JAOAHO01. Next base: position 3,970 of record JAOAHO010000024.1, read on the forward strand.
TCAAAAAGGCATAAGGACGCAGATGGTTACCACAGCCGTTACAGGTACAAGCCAATCATCCATTAAAGCATACATTGCAAATCAATACTCTCTTAATCCGAATTTAATATACGTATTGTTGGTAGGAGATCATCAAAATATAACAGCTTACAATGACGGAATGGCTGGTACTGAAACGAAATGGTCAGACAGCAAATATGGTATGATTACCGGCGGAACCAACGATTATTATCCTGAATTGATGGTAGGCCGATTTTCTTCTACCCTCACAACTGATATTCAAACCATGGTCAATCGTACTTTAGAATATGAGAAAAATCCGCAAGCGGGTACATGGTTTACAAAAGGGATAGGAATCGGTTCGAATGAAGGTTATGGTATAGGCGATGATGGTGAACCCGACTGGCTCCACATCCGTAACATCGGCATAAAACTTGTAAATGGAGCAGGATATACATATATACATGAATTTTTCGACAGTACACATGGTGGTAATGATGCCCCGGGCGATCCAACCTCAGCCATGGTGCAATCAGCTGTAAATACGGGAGCCTCGATTTTCCTTTATGCAGGGCATGGCTCGCAAAGTTCATGTGTTACAAGTAATTTTAATATTTCAGCCATCAATTCCTGTACTAACAACGGTCGATATCCGTTTTCCGTGCAGGTTGCCTGCAACAATGGTACATTTCACAACGGTACCTGCTTCAGTGAAGCGTTCATACGCGCTAAAAATTCTCAGGGACCTACCGGTGCAATTGCTTCCTGTGGTTCTTCTATTTTGATGGCATGGGCAGAACCCATGGAAACTCAGGATGAAATCGGTGACATTATCAGCAATCAATATCCGAACAATAAAAAATATACCCTTGGTGGATTATTTTATTGCGGCCAAATGAAAATGCTCGATAAATATCCCACCAATACCGGACGTGAGGTAATGGCTACGTGGGTGATGTTCGGAGATCCATCATGTATGTTCCGTTGTGCAAACCCCACTACTCTGGCTGTTCAGCATGCCACTTGCATTGCCCCGCAAGCCACATCATTTAACGTTCAGGTTAATCCTGGTCCCGGCACTTATGTTTGCCTATCTCAGAATAACCAAATACTGGGTCGTACCCTTGTTACAAGTTTAAATACTTCGATTGCCATCACTCAAACCTTCTCAATTTCGCAACCCATCTTGATTACTGTTACTGAATATAATAAATTACCCTATCAAGCTACTCTTACCATTTGTACCGGCACCACCACCGAACTGCCACACTACTCTGAAAATAAATATGTAACTTACAATACCCTTGTAAAAGATGAACTAAAAATACAATCCTTCGAATTGATCGAAAGCCTAATTATCACCGACTTATCAGGTAAAATGATACTAAAAGCAGAAAAAATCAATACTCATGATTTCTCAATGGATCTCAGAGAACTAAATGAAAATGTTTACTTACTGACCGTTATTACAAGTCAGAATACTCACAAAGGAAAGATTATCAAAAAGCTAAATTAAAAAAAGCTTTATCACTTTACAATTTCTTTACAATTTTATTACCAAATTCTAACATTACTTAAACCTTTAGTTTAGCTTGCATTTTCACCTTTGCATCGATAAAATCACAAAGTATGAAAAAAAATCTACTCATTGCTGCAAGTTTGATGGCAAGTGTTATTGCCAAATCTCAAACGCCTTTTTTTGACCTTACTACCTATCGTGGTGCATTTGCACCAGCTCCCACTCCAATGTGGACTCAGGGATGGACGGAATGGGATCCTCAGAACAAGGTTTATCCTGCACCAAACGTAACGGTTTCAGGAAATATTACTTCCAGCACCACATGGAGCACCGGACAAGTTGTTTTGTTACAAGGACCTGTTTATGTTAAAAACAATGCCGTTTTAACCATACAACCCGGCGTTGTTGTATTGGGTTCAAAATCTGCAAACGGTTCAGCCTTGATTGTAACCAGGGGAAGTCAGTTGATTGCCAACGGAACATCTGTAAATCCAATTGTATTCACTTCCGACCAGCCTCCTGGGGCTAGAGCACTCGGAGATTGGGGAGGAGTTATTTTATTGGGACAAGCTCCTTTGAATTATACCAACGGCGTGAATTATATTGAAGGTTTGCCTCAAAATCCCGACTCCCAGTATGGAGGTGGTGCAAACCCCAATCCAAATGATAACTCTGGTTCTTTAAAGTATGTTCGTATTGAATTTGGAGGTTATGTGTATCAACCTAACCAGGAAATCAACGGATTAACCTTTGGAGCGGTTGGCGCTGCTACTCAAGTGGACTATGTTCAAGTGTCATTTACCAATGATGACGGTTTCGAGTGGTTTGGCGGAAACGTAAGTGCAAAGCATTTGGTTTCATACAGAAATCTGGATGATGATTTTGATACCGATAACGGTTGGAGTGGATTTGTTCAATATGCATTGGCAGTACGTGATCCCCAAATTGCCGACAACCCTTCTGTGTCTACCTCTGAAGGTTTTGAATCCGACAATGATGCCAACGGAACTTCTGCAACGCCCAAAACCCAAGGCATTTTCAGTAATGTTACCATAATTGGACCATACAGGGGTATTCCAACGGCCACTGTTGCTTCAGGTTACAGAAGAGCTCTGCGCTTAAGAAGAAACACTGAGTTGAAAGTATTTAACTCACTTTTCATGGACACCGACAGAGGCATACACATTGATGGATCAGCTACAGAAACAAATGCTGCCAACGGTACCCTTAAATTCAAAAATAATATTATAGCAGGCACAAAAAACGGCAGGATTACTGAAAAAAATACAGGTTCCACATTTACCATTACTGCATGGTTTGCCGCCAATAACAATGATTCGATTGTTTATTCCAGCCCGTCTTTCTCTAATCTTTTAATTACCCCATATAACTACACTGCACCCGACTACCGCCCGGCTTCCGGATCTGCAGCCCTCTCAGGTGCCAGCTTCACAGATGCTGCCATAGCGCCCTATACCAATACCGCCACAGCCATCGTTGATATTTCTTCTGAAAATATCAATGTTATGGCTTATCCTAATCCTGCCTCAGATGTAGTAACGTTTATCAGCGGAAATGATAAGCCCTATACTGTTAACATCCTTGACCTGACCGGCAAAGCAATCATCAGTAAGGAAATAAGGGATAATGAACCCGTAAACATCTCCAACTTGGTGAACGGTATATATTTCGTAAGAATTAACGACAAGACAATCAAGATTGTTGTTCAGCACTAATAATTGAAAAATATGATGAACAAAAAGCCCCGCAAATGCGGGGTTTTTTATTTTACTATCAGAAGCATCGATTAATTTTGATTCGTATTCTCTTTTTCTTTTGCTGATTTTCCGGTCATGGCTTGCATGTCGCGGTCAAAGAAATACAATCCGCTTTTATCGTCACCGATTAATTTCAATTTATCAACAATCAACCTTGCCAAGGCTTCTTCTTCGATTTGTTCACTGACATACCATTGCAAAAAATTGTGTGTTGTGTAATCTTTTTCTTTTAAAGTAATATCAACCAAACCATTAATCTCGGCCGTTACTTTAATTTCATGCTTCAAAATATCCTCGAACACGGCTTTAACGGATTTATAATTGGTAGGAGGTTGTTTTAAAGCAGGAACAATTCCATGCCCCCCCCGTTCATTAACAAATTTGATAAGCTTTAGCATGTGCATTCTTTCTTCATCCGAATGCTCATATAAAAAGGCAGCCACACCGTTTAATCCTTGAGTCTCGGCCCAACTGGCCATGGACAAATAAAACTGAGACGACTCGGCCTCAAGCAAAATCTGGCGATTTAACGCCTGGCTGATTTTAGGTGATAACATATACTATGGATTTAATTTTTTAACACAACCTTGATAAGTGTTCTTATCAACGACAAATTTAATTTTTTTATCCCATTTTTCTCCGCTTCCGGGATGTAAGCATAATTCATTATATACAAACAATTCAACTTGCTTTCCGTTCACGGTTTTTTGCTTCAATTCAAAATTTTTATTCCAGTCAATGTTTTTTTCCAAATTTATGATGGAGTCATTGCCATCGGGAAACATCAAACGGATTTTATTTTTGAAAAAATAGGCTGCCATAAAGGGCTCGGAACATTGGGCAAGGTAAAGCGGCTGATGCTCATCAATGAGTTCAGGATTTTGATTAATAGTATCGAATTTTGATGGTTCATAAAAAGTCGCTGCTGAGGTATCGCTTTTTATATCGTTATTTACCTGCTTTGAATCCTCGGAATTGCATGCACAAAAAACGGATAAAGCAAGAACAGAGGTAAGAATAATATTTCTTTTCATTTTTTTTGGATTACTTTTTTTACAGCCTTTATTATATCAGGAACATCCAGGCCATATTTTGCCATTAATTCATCAGGAGTTCCGCTTTCGCCGAACGCGTCGTTTACTGCCACATATTCCATGGGAGCCGGGTAATGTTCGGCTAAAATTTGGGCAATACTGTCGCCAAGTCCTCCGTTTTTCTGATGTTCTTCAGCACTCACCACACATCCGGTTTGCTTTACGGATTGCAGGATAACCTCAACATCGAGGGGCTTGATGGTATGGATGTTCCAAACATCTACCGAAATACCTTCTTTTTCCAAAGCATCGGCAGCCACAATGGATTTCCAAACCAAATGCCCCGTGCAAAACAAAGACACATCATTACCCTTATGCAAATGAATGGCTTTGCCGATTTGAAAGGTGTCGGTTAAAGAAGTGAAATTCGGAACAGCGGGTCTTCCGAATCGTAAATACACAGGTCCCTGATGTTCGGCAATGGCCAAAGTAGCCAAATACGTCTGATTGTAATCACAAGGGTTAATAACGGTCATGCCCGGGAGCATTTTCATTAACCCAATGTCTTCCAGAATTTGATGAGTAGCCCCGTCTTCACCCAAAGTGAGGCCGGCATGCGAAGCACATATTTTGACGTTTTTATGGGAATAGGCAATGCTTTGCCGGATCTGATCAAAAACGCGGCCCGTACTGAAATTGGCAAAAGTGCCAGTAAACGGGATTTTGCCCCCGATGGTCAGTCCGGCTGCAATTCCCATCATATTGGCCTCGGCAATCCCCACCTGAAAAAAACGTTCAGGAAATGCTTTCTGAAAAGCGTCCATTTTCAATGAACCTGTAAGATCGGCGCATAATGCCACCACATTCGGATTTCTTTTTCCAAGCTCAAGCAAGGCGGCACCGAAGCCCGATCGTGTATCTTTTTTTCCGGAATCGCTGAATTTCGTAAGATACATAAAATTACAACTGCAAGTTTATAGACTGCCCGCTTTTAATTTCAAAATTTTTTTCAATGGTTTTTAACGTTTGGTTGTCTTGCTCCTTTCTGAACACCAACTTATAATTGCCCGGCTGAAGCCTGATTTGTTCAAAGGTTTGGTCGGTATTTAAATTATACACCCACTCTACTTTTTTTCCGTTATCGGTGTAAATACTTCCGAATCCGCGATCGGTCTTACGTATGACCAGGGTTCCGGGCGAGGGAATTTTCACCACATGAATTTGGCTTTGCTTCACCTCGTTTTGGTTAATGATAATGCGGGGTAAGGTCAGAATTTCAAGGTCATAATTCCCGATAATTAGTTTTTGCTGTTGTTGTACCTCCACAACATCAAGCGTTTGATGACTTCCTGATTTACGAATGATGTATTTCGGGAATTTTTCTGGTAATGGAGGAATCATCTCCACTTTTAAATAGCCCTGCGGAGCATCCAGAGAAATAACATTGTGTTTCCCCTTTTCTATGATAATATTTTGCTTAAAAACGGGAGGCAGGGTGTGCACCAGCAAATCGTATTTTAAATCCGGATTAAGAATGATAGTGTCGGGGCGGCCGGCATGATTCATGGTGTGAACATACTGATAAATTACTTTTTTAGTGCCTGCTTCAAAAAAAGTCATATTTACATCGGTCTCGGTGGGTTTTTTGTTGATATCAAGCAAATCAACTTCCACCGTAGTCCTGTTCAGGGCTTCCGTCAGAACCAAAAACAGCACATCTTTAAAATTGGCTTCATTACTGACATCATAAAATTTCCCCATACAACCAAACACATCGGCAAACTGGACATCAAGGCCAATTCCGATTACGAAAGGCCTCAGGAATATCCCTTTTTTTTGCATTTCCAACGATACGGCACAAGGATTACCGTCACATTCTTCAATACCGTCGGTAATAAGAATGACAATGTTTCTGCAATTCGCACATGCAGGAAAGTCATTAGTAGCTTGTCCCAAGCTATAAGCTATGGGAGTGGTGCCTTTGGGTTCAAGTTTTTTGATTACATCTTTTATCTTCTGATAATTGGTTTTGGCGGGTGCAAACGGGACTTCCAGTTTGGTGTCGCGGCAATCACGATTGGGATGAAAAAAAGTTTGATGCCCGTAACACCGCAACGCGATTTCCAGGTTAGGGATGTTTTTCAAGCTGTCTAAAAAATCAGACATTACCTTTTTGGCTACATCAATCTTAACATTGCTGTTCCAGGGAGCATACATGCTATAGCTGTCGTCGAAAATGAAAAGAATACGATTCAAAGGCGGGGGGGATTGCGCGTAAAATTCATGGATAGAAATAAGAGCCCGGATAAAAAACAGAATTTTCAGGAAATTACGGATATTCCGCATTCTTTAGGTATTGGAAATGGGTTTATCATCCAAAGAACGGGTATCAAGTGCATCGCGTAACCCATTTCCCACCAACATGAAGGAAAGCACCAGCAATGCCGTGGCAAATCCGGGGATCAGGGGAAGATAAGGCTTCCCCAGGAGCAGATAATTCATGTGGGAATTTGTCATTTCTCCCCATGATGGGGTGGGCGGTTGGGCTCCTATGCCCAAAAAGCTAAGTCCTGCCTCGGTTAGGATGGCTGCTGCAAAATTACTGGCTGCCATCACCACCACCGGCCCCATCACATTCGTCAGGATATGCCTGAAAATGATGCGGTAATTGGAATACCCAAGGGCTTTTCCGGCCTCCACAAACTCCTTCTCCCTGATGCTTAGGATTTGCCCCCTTACAATACGTGCCACTTCCACCCACATGGTCAGACCTACTGCTATAAATACCTGAACTATTCCTTTTCCAAGAACCAACGTGATGGCAATAACCAAAAGCAAGGTTGGAATACTCCATACAATGTTAATCGCCATCATGACAAGTTTGTCCGTAAGCCCACCGAAATAACCAGCCAAAGCCCCCAGGAATATTCCTATGAATATGGAAATAATTACCGCCACAAAACCCACACTAAGACTGATTCGGGTTCCAATAATCAACCGACTCAGAAAATCACGGCCGATGATATCGGTGCCCAAAATGTATTTTTTATAAGTGATGTGATTTTTTATTAATTCTTCACGTAAATATTTTATGCTAAGGGAACGTAACCCACCGGTTGTTAAGCTGTAAAAAACCACTAACCCTCTCACCGAGTCGTAACGATAATATTTAGAAGCGTCTATGGCATCCACCACATCGGCAAGCAGAATGGTTTTCTTTGATCCCATGTTAGGCTGCCTACCAGTATATTCTTCATAGATCAACTTATCACCCTTCAATGTATAGTTGTAAAAAACCACAGAATTAAATTCAGACTCTTTGCCGAAAAGCATGACCTCCAAAAAATTTTGTTTTTTGATAATTTCATTCTTACGAACCAGTATCATTTTAGCGACAAAGCCCGGATCCTTAGTGTTTAATTCAGGTTTTTGATCATTAGCAAAACGAGTGGGGTCAGGGGTAATTAGATATCCCAGAACGGAAATGATGAAAGCAATAACAATTACGAAAAGGCCAAACATGGCTGTTCCTTTCTTTTTGAATTTCCTCCATGTCTCTTTAGTGAGTGATGAGCCTTTAATATATTTTTCCTTACCTTCTCTTAAAAACATAATACGGGGATATCAGTGAAGTGATGGAAAAGTACACCGGATAAATGAATGCCGAAGCTAAAATAAAAAACAAGTTGATTTTTTCTTTAGACATTTTGAGTGTTAAAAATAAAAACAAAATATCAATTAAGCACTTAAGGAAGTAAAAATATAAACCTGCAAACCTTGAATTTTCGATGAATAATAAAAAAATCACCCACGAATTCACCAATAACAATATCAGAGCAAGGATTTTATTGTATGGGTTGTGAAGATAAATACTTTTCCCCCCCCATCGAATTCGCTGCAAAATGAAATCTTTAACCGACTTTTCAGGATACGTATATACCGGTCTGATATGGGTAAAGATGATATTTTTATTCGTTTTCAGGGCATAGTCAAGCAAAAACATATCATCACCGCTTCGGATGTATAAATTATTTTCATAAGGTTTTTCTTTTAAAAGAATTTCTTTTCTGACATACAGGTTGGCAGCCGACATCAAAGCGGGACATTTTATTGCCATAAATCCAGCTGTAAAAACATTCATAACCCTGCTTTCCAAATATTGAAAATAGGATAAAAAGCCCTTCTGAAAATGAATTAAAACTGCTCCGGCCACCAGGTCAGAATCGGAATCCAAATATGGCTGTTGCGCAACTAAGTCTGAACTGCTATAGGTATCGGCATCCCTTAACCAAATCCATTCGTTTCTTGCAACGCTTGAAGCCTGCATAATACACATTTTTTTACCCATGTTAACAGAATTCTTTATAATTTTTATTTGTTCTTCTCCCGATTGTTCCGACCAATTTCTGACAATGGCTTCTGAAGTATCGGTACATCCATCCAAAACAAAAACAATCTCATTATCAGGATGAATCAGAAGCCATTTGCTCATTCCCTCTAAAAAACGGGGTAAGTGTACTTCTTCATTCCAAACGCAAACGATGCATGATACAGGTGTTGGTTCACCCCCTCTCAATTCACTTTGGAAAGAATATTGCCAGGCAATGAACATAATAACCCAAAGCAAAAAATAAGACAAAATCAAAATTAATACGGCTATGATCAAGAAATCCTTCATGGCTTATTACGCTCAGACATGAATAACTTCCATTGGTTAGGGTTAAATCGAAAAACAAAGAATAACATACCGACAAATGAAGGCAGAAATAAATTAATAATCCAAACCCAGCTGACGGCAAAAGATACGGTTAACCATGAAATTTCTGAAGGACCCAAAAGTACAGCCGCTATCCAGGATCGTACGGGAATTTCAAATAACGAAATCATGGGAACCACACCGGTTAACAGATAATAAACCGAAATAAAAGAAATTAATGAAGCAAAACCTAAGGTTTTAGTATTCATATGATACAGAACCAGAAATAATTGAAAAGAAAAAACGATATAGCGCAACAAGCTTAATGTTAATATGGTCCACATTTCCTTTTTTTCTAACACCGGCAAATTTTCATTTAAGGGTGGCCATTTTAAAAAAAATTCTGTTTTTTTTCGTAAAAAAAACTCCCAACGAGGCTGATTAATCAAAAAAAAATGAATCATGGAATAAAGAAAAACTATAAAAATGAAAAACATAACGACACTCACCATGTATGGTTCAGTGATACCTATGCCAGGTAAGAATGGCCATAAGCAAACACCCCAGAAAACGGTAATTAAAAATTGCATGAATGAAGAAATAAAATACCGTAAAGCCAATTCTGGCCAATATAGGGGGGGATGAAAATAAATCCGACCAGCAAATTCCAATGCCCTGCCCGGAGAAAAACTTCCCACAAAAAGCCCCGACCAAACGTTCATGAAGCATGTTCCAAATCCTTCAGGGCATAATTTTCGCGTCAGAATTTTCCATTTCCATGCTTCCAATACCCAGTTCAACAACATTAAAAGAAGAAGAATAAATAGACAGTGCAGGTAGTTTCCGACAATCCATTCCTTTAAATGCGCTTTGAATTCTTCGGTATTTTTCGATTTCCATTTAAAAATAAAAAAAACAAGGCTGCCCGACAAGATTAAAGCTTTTAAGCCCAATCGGAATAAATTCGATAGTTTATGCGGCCGGCTTTGAATTTTTATTGTATTTTAACCTGTGCAATTTACAAATAAAAATACGGACAGGGTGATTTTGGGCATCGATCCGGGAACAGTAATCATGGGATACGGTATTCTGGAAGTCCGTAATAAAGTATTGCATTTGGCAGCCTACGGTGTTCTTCAGTTAGATAAAGAAGAAGACGGAATGAAGCGGTTAAAAAAAATTTTCGACAAGGTTTCGGCTTTAATAGAACAATATTGTCCGGATGAGTTAGCCATTGAAGCACCATTTTACGGCAAAAACGTGCAGAGTATGTTAAAACTGGGCAGAGCCCAGGGTACGGCTATAGCGGCATCGCTGAGCAAAGGGCTTTGGGTGAACGAATACTCGCCCAAAAAAATAAAGTCATCCATCACCGGTAACGGTAATGCTTCCAAAGAACAGGTGGCCGGAATGGTGGAACATCTGCTGAAAACAAAAATCGATTCCAAATTTTTGGATGCCACCGATGCCATCGCCGTTGCACTTTGCCATTATTACCAAAACGAACCTTCCACAAAAACAGGGAAAAGGGCTGGCTATAAAAACTGGAAAGATTACGTTATCAAAAACAAAATCTAAATCCCGCTATCCAGAATCGTGGCTTCGAAAATCTAAAGGCTTAAGCTTTTTACTCTAAATGAAAAATTATTTTTTTCTACGTTTTAATTCTTTTATGATGAGTTCCAGTTCCCTTCCGGTTTGGCCTTTTACGCTGGTATTTTCCTGAGCACGTCGGATGAGGTAGGGCAACACGTCTTTCACGGGCCCGTATGGAAGATACTTCACGACGTTATACCCGTTTTTGGCAAGATTAAAACTAATATGGTCGCTCATGCCGAACAGTTGCGAAAACCAAAATCTTTTATCATCATTAGGAATGGCGTTTTGTTCCATCAGCCGACACAAAAGCAAGGTGCTTTCTTCATTATGCGTTCCGGCAACCAGAAAAACATTCGGATCTTGCACGCCATATTCCAATGCAAGGTTATAATCGCGATCGGTGGAAGCTTTGTCGGGCTGGATGGGGGAAGGATAGCCCAACTCCTCGGCTCTTTTCCTTTCTTTTTCCATATAGGCTCCCCTCACTAATTTTGCTCCTAATTTTGCCCCATGTTGCTTGCAGGTTTCGTTTTGTTTTTTAAAAAATTCAAGCCGATCATGACGGTATAACTGATAAGTGTTATAAATTATTGCTGTCTCCTTATTAAATTCAATCATATATTCTATTGCCAAGTCGTCAATGGCTTGCTGAATCCATGACTCCTCGGCATCAATCAAAAGGGGAACTTTACATTCATAGGCCTTTTTACATAATGCCTTTACCCTGGATTTAACCTTTGACCATTGTGCGCTCTCGGTTGAATTTAAGGCCTTCCCAGCAGAAACTTTTTCCAATAATGACAAAGGTGCCAATCCGGTTACCTTAAACACACAAAACGGTATTTCCTCTCGCCCGGAGGCAAACTCAATGTTTTTGAGCGATTCGTTCAGGCAACGTTCAAAGTCATCTTCGCTTTCTTTGCCCTCCACGCTGTAATCGAGTATGGAACCAATACGGTAGCGATACAACATTTCCAGAACAGGAATGCAATCTTCCACGGTCTCGCCACCCACAAACTGCCTATAGATGGTTTTTTTGATAAAGGATCCTAAACCTGCTTTTATGCTCAAAGGAGCCAATTTACCACCCATACGAACCAAAGCAGGTGATGATAATAATTTAAAAAGCCAATACGATTTTTTTAAATCAGCATCGGTTTTATAGGCAAAAGCTACGGATGTATCATGAAAATCATTAAGCATTGGCCAAAATTAAAATGATTTTTTAAAATGCATGAACAATTGCTTCATAGTTAGAACTTTCATAAATAGTGAAAAAATAACTGTTTGATGATTTAAAATATTACATTAATTTTAAGTATATGGAAAAAACCGAGAAACTTTTTTATTCCATTGGTGAAGTATCGGATATGTTGGGTGTCAATCAAAGTGCTATCCGCTATTATATAAAAGAATTTCACCTGAAAGTTGACCGGAACTCCAAAGGAAATCATATTTTTCGGGAAAAAGATATAGAAAAATTGAAAGAAATTATTACCCTCACTAAAGAACATGGCTATACTCTTAGCGGGGCCAAAGAACAATTAAAATCCAAAAACAAAAAAGAATTCAATAAAGAAGAACTCAAGAGCAAACTGCTGGAAATAAAATCCAAACTGGAACAAATCAAAAGGGAACTTTGATGCCAAATTTGTTTCTGTTTTTTAAATACTGAGACTAATACAACCCCTCGGAATCAAGATTTTACAATATTTTTGCTGGAGCTTACGTTATAGAGGAAATTGAAGCATTGTGCCAAATATTTATTATTTTTCTTTGCATTTTTTTGTTTTCAGGTTTCGTGCAAGAAAAACAAAATCATCACTTCCTCCTCTGCAAAACTTATCATCTCATCTGATTCTATATTGTTCGATACGGTTTTTACCACTATCGGTTCATCCACCAAATACTTGATTGTAAAAAATCCCAACAAAGGAATTTTAAATATTTCCGAAATAAAACTTAAAAACGGCCACGCCTCACCTTTCATTCTAAACGTGGACGGAAGCCCGGGAAAATATCACACCAATATTGAAATTCCCGCCAACGACAGCATATTCATTATGGTACAGGTGAACGTGAACCCCACCAACCAAAATTCCCCCCTCATTATATCAGATGAACTGGAATTTCATTATAATGGTAACAAGCAAACCGTTTATCTGGAAGCATGGGGGCAAGATGCCTATTACCACAAACCTGATAAAGCCATTTATTTCAGTAATGGATCATATCTTCCCTACTCATTGATTTCTTCATCTGAAAACACAACGGTGGTTTGGCCCAACGATAAGCCGCATGTTATTTACGGATGGGTGGTGGTGGACAGTACTCAAAAACTCATAATCCAACCCGGAACCAAAATTTACCTGAATTACAAAGCCGGTATTTGGGTTTATCGTTACGGTGAAATAAAAGTGAACGGAACGTTGGGAAATGAAGTAATTTTTACTTCCGCAAGACGTGAAAAAGATTATCTTGATGAACCCGGCCAGTGGGACAGAATCTGGATAAATGAAGGAAGCACCGGCAATGAAATCAATTATGCCATTATAAAAAACGGATTTATTGGTATACAGGCCGAATTGTTGGGCAATTCATTTAATGTTCCCAAGCGATTAAAAATTACCAATACCAAAATTCAAAACATGAGTTTGTGGGGGATGTATTTTTTGGGTTTTAATGTTTGGGGAGGAAATAATGTCGTTATAAATTGTAGGGAATATTGCCTTAATATACTGTCAGGAGGAAAATACACTTTTTATCACTCCACTTTTGCCAATTTTTGGAATAAGTCGGTCAGGGAAAAATCTTGTATTCACATTAACAATTATAATACACAGCAAACACTCCCCCTCGACAGTTGTTATTTTGGTTCATGCATTATTGACGGGAACCGAAATGAAGAAATTACCTTAGACCTCAGTACTTCAACTCCTTCCCTTTTGCCAAAATATTTTTTCAGCAATTGTGTACTGCGAACCCAAATCAATACCATTAATCCTCAACATTTTGAATTCAATAAAATAAATGTTCATGTGGATTTTAAAGATATTTCAAACTACAATGCCGAGCTTGGGAGTAATTCGCAGGCTGGGATGTTTTCTCAGGGAAATGCTACCTTGCATGCCAATTATTTCCCTAACGATATAAAAGGACAATTACGCCTTGCTCCCTTTTGGGCGGGAGCATATGTGAAATAATTTTATAAAAGGAAATAAAATTGATAAAATATTACCAAAATAGAGAAATCACATCGATTTATTGATGATTTTAATTTCCGTTTCGCCTATAACACGGAATGCTGTTCTTCTGTTACGTTGATGGGCAGCCTCAAATTCGGGACTTCCGGGCTTTAATTTTTTAATTTCTGATTCCGGCACCAGCGGGCGGGTTTCGCCATATCCTTGAGCAATGATTCTATCAGCTGATATGCCTTTGCTTATAATATAATCCACACAACTTTGAGCTCGGGCCTTAGATAGCCGAAGATTATATTCATCGCTGCCGCGAGAGTCGGTGTGTGAACTGAGTTCAATTTTGATGTTATCATTAATTTCCAGCAAACGGACAATTTTATCCAAAACCTCCTTGGATTTTGGCCTGAGCGTAGCTTTATCAAAATCGTACTCTATACCTTCAATTTCTATATCACCCGGCGGAATTTTGTTAAGAAAAAAATCCTGTTCATAATGCTTAGACTCCGAAACTCCGATTGTAGAAAGCGAATATGCATCTCCGAAATATTTATTCTTCTGTGCCTTTAAAAAATATTCCATGTAAGGCTTGAGTTCAGCTGAATAATAACCTTTATCATCGGTGGTCACGTAAATGGTCTCATCATTTTCGTGTACTTCCTTAATGGTTACCAGAGCATTTGGAATGGGTTCATTGGTTTGGGCATCAAAAACATAACCGTCAATATCCAGCTTGATGGGTTCCATTTCATATTTATAAATTGAATAACAATGACCATCAGGGCAATCTTCACGGTCGGATGCAAAAAAACCTCTTGGATTTAGTTTTTCCATGATAAAGTAAGCATCATCTTTGGATGAATTAATAGGGGCATCCAAATTAACAGGTTGAGAATAAGTGGAGTCATCTGGGTTATATACTGACTTAAATATGTCCAAACCCCCCAAGCCAACATGACCATTGGAACTAAAATATAATATGCTGCTGGCCGTATGGAAATAGGGTGATATTTCATCGCCCGGCGTATTCACGGGCGGCCCTAAGTTCCGAGGCTTTCCCACAAACCCGTTTTCATCAATATCTGCCACCCATATGTCAAAACCTCCCTGACCTCCGGGCCGATTGGATGAAAAAAACATTTTTCTTCCGTCGTGCGTAACAAAAGGATTTTGCGATTTACAATTCGGTTCATTTATACCGTTGCCTAATTTCATGGCTTCATAAAATTTGCCGTCAAGCGAACGCGCCATGTAAATAAAAGCTTCCTTGCGGTTGTTGTCGCTCCAGCGAGTGAAAAGCATTACACCGTCAGGAGTAAAAACTCCTGAACCTTCATGCAGCGATGTATTTACAGGTCGGCCGAAATTAACTGGCCTCTGCCAAATTGTATCATCCAAAGTGGTATAATATAAATCACAATAATATTTGGAATCCTGCTTATCGGGGTCTGATACTACACCGCCCCTGCGCGCACTAGTGAATATAAGTTTTTGAGGGCTTAAATAATATTGAGGAGCAAAATTGCTGGTTCCACGGTTAAATACCAGCGTATCCATTTTTCTGACCTCCACTCTCTTCTTCGGGCGCATGGAATCCATTGCAAAAAAGCAATGGGCCATTTTTTTGGCAACATCTTTTTTCATGGAGTCGGAAAGATTGGGCGTTTTTTCAAATTCATCAAAAGATTTCAGCGCTTCTTGATATTGCCTGACGGACATTTGCATTAAGCCCAAGTAATATTTCGCTTCAGGAAACAAATCTTTTTCCGTACATTTTTTATAAAATTTAACGGCATGATGATAATCATAATTCAGACGATATGATGTGGCAATTTTATATAGTATTAAATCATACTTCGTTGCTTTTTCCGCATTCTTAGGATCAGGATTAGTTGCTGCAGCCTTTGATGTGTCTTTTTTTGTTAGCGATAATTCCGGAACTTTAAACAATGATTTCATTTTTAAATTAATTATTTGGGCTTCATAAGGATAAACAGCCGTATTCAATATCGTAGAGTCATCCAATACTTTTTCATAATATTTCGCAGCATTCAAATAATCACCCTTTTCATAGGCCTTATCGGCAAGTTCCAACCATACCTTTTTTGATTGCGCGTTTGCAAAAGCGCCAAAAAAAATAAATATTAAAAAAAATAATTTATTCATATTACAAACGGGGGCAACTTCTGAGTTCGGGGGCTTTTTTGGTCAGGCCAAGCCACGTTAAGCCAATTTCAAATGCCCCGCGGTATCGGGACACGGGTTTTAAAGACGAAATATTAACATCATAACCTATTTTGAACAAATAAGAATCTTTTTTAAAACCCAAATACCCCACCCCCGCGTCCTGATTTCTGTATAAAAGCCCTGCAAGCAAATAAAACTTTTCCGATTTAAAATAATATCCGGCATCCAGGGCATATGTTTGTTCAATATTATTAACCTGCTTCATAATTAGCACTTTAGGGATAAAATATAACAACTCATTTACATTTACACGCGAGCCTACATTAAAATACAATCGCAAAGGCAAACGATTTTGAGAACCTACAAAGCTTTCCTTGGGCTGAGTCAGATTAAAAGCGCTGATGCCCAAAAACGGATTTACTCTGGATTGTTGTTTTCCATAATAATAAAGTAATCCGAAATTCACTACTTCATGAAAAATAATCGGATTGCTGAAATTTTCACCATTCGGAATGCTGGTATCGAATTTGCCCCCCTCAGACGTGGTCCACTGTGAATCAAAGGTTAATAACTTTGGTGATACTCTTTTCTGATTAAGGCCTGCCTGTAAGCCAAAAGAAAGATTATGCGTTCGGGTTTTATCAAGCGGAATAAAATAACCAGCGGCAAATAAAAATTGTGCTACATTGTAATTGCCTGCCCCCGCCCTCATATTACATAGTTGACCACCAAAGCTCCATCTTTTCACCGATTGTAAATCCAAACTGGCCAACATAGTTTGAAAGGGCTTGGTGGCAACGGAATTCCATTGATTGCGGTAGTGCCCGTGCACGCGTATTTTACTGTCCATCACCCCTATCATGGCCGGATTCAGGTGCAAAGGGGCAAAATCATACAAGCTCAAATGAAAATCCTGAGCACAGGTAATTTCAAATATCAATAATAAAATAAAAATTCTTTTCATTTACTATCGAATTAAGGTAACATCACCATTCAACCGAACCGTTCGGTTGTTATACAAATCGGCTTCCAGCGTCCAAACATAAACTCCCAAAGGTTGATCTTCTCCGTTTTTCTTGCCGTCCCAACCGATGCTTTGATCATTCGATTCGAATATTTTTTCACCCCAATTGTTATAAACCCTGAATAATAATCTTTTAAATGGACCACCTTTGACGAACAACACATCATTTTTTCCGTCTCCGTTGGGACTAAATCCGGAAGGAACTTGCGGCAACAGGTTAACATCAATGGTTTTCACGACAGAGTCCTTACAACCAAGGTTATCAAAAATCAATAATGTAATGGTGTAGGTTCCGCCGTTTAAATAAGTGTGCGAAGGGTTTTGTAATACTGAAGATGATCCGTCGCCAAAATTCCATATCCAAGATACTACGCTACCCGACGGAGTGGAAAAATCGGAAAAATAGACCGGTTCTTCGGCTACTGTTGGATTATTGGTCATTTGAAAATCAGCATTTGGTTTAGGATTGATGGAAATAGTTTTCGTTACCGATGCCGAACATTGCGTAATGGGTGAAACCATCACTAAATCCACATTAAACAAGCCGGAAGAATTAAAAATAATTCCTTGAGGATTGGTTAATGTTGAAGTGGCAGGAGATGCATTATTGCCAAAAAACCAGCCGAATATGGCACTTGCAGGATTTGATAAATTGGTGAAATTAGTTCCCATACCCTGGCATGCATTGGATACGCTGAAATCGGGTATGGGTAAATTATTCACGATAATAGACTTAGATAAAGTGTCGGAACAGGTGATTCCAAGTGAATTCGTTCCGGTTACGGTAAAAGAAATAACATGGTACCCTGTATTTGTATAAGTTGTATTCGGATTGTTGACATTGGATGTTAATCCGTTTCCGAAATTCCAACTGACACTGTTTATAGTTGTATTATTTGCAGATGAAGTATTTGTGAATGTAACGGGATCATTCAGACATCGCTTTGGTGATATGGCAAAATTGGCATCAGGGGCTTGAACGAAATTGGCTACAAATGATTTGGAAGCAGCCGGACAATTTATTCCCTGAACCGTGGAGCTTGTCAATGTAATGGTCACGGAGCCTGCAGCTAAATCTCCAGCACTTGGGAAGTATATACCATTCAGGGCATTATTATTAGGTGAAAAAGTACCCGTACCGGTGCTTGTCCAAAAACCTGTATTCGTGTATCCGCTTACTGAACCGCTTAATTGAATGGGAGTGGATTCACATACAGCCGTCGAAGTATTTACTGTAATGTTGGGTAACTTGATGATGCTCATCTTAACAGTATCTTTAACGGTAGGACAAAATCCGTTAGCCGTTTGTACTACAAAAACAATCGGCTGGTTAAGCAATGTATCATTTTGCGAAACCGCATAATTTGCCCCCGTTGGAGGAACAGGAATAAAAGCACCGGAACCATTGGTTGTGGTCCAACTTAAAGCGCTGGCCCCTCCGCCTGATACACTTCCGCTAAGTGCCACAAGAGTGGTGTTGGAACATATAGTGAAAGTCGGTGCCACAGAAATAATCGGCTGTGCAAGAATGTTTATGGTTAAAGAGTTACTGACTGAAGCACACAAACCTGAATTATCAATGGCAGTTAAGGTCATTTGAATGGAAGATTGTTGCAAATCTGAAGTTGACAGGTTATAAACTGTATTCAGCGAATTACTACCCGGTGTGAAAATTCCCGTTCCATTGGTATTCCATAAGTAAGATAAATTAGAACCACTGACGGTGCCCGTTAGGGCAATGGTACTGCTATTGGTGCAAACAAAAGTACTGGTAATTAAATTAACTGTTGGTGGATTAACGAAAGTAACCGTATATGTTTTATGTGCAGGAGAACAACCTCCTTGTGCCGTTAATGTAAATACAATGACTCCATTCGACAAATCAGTCGGAGATGGAGTATAGGTTGTATTCACCCCAGGCGGGCCGTAGGTTCCGCCTGCTCCCCCCGTCCAATTGGCCCCTATGCAATTTGAAAATGTTCCTGTCAGATTAATGGGGCTTATATTGTTTTTGCATAGCGAAGTCAAGGTAGAGGTAATCGTTAATTTTGGTCTTTGTATGATTTGCACTGTAATGGAGTCTTTAACCGGAACACAATTTCCAGTGGAGGTTAAATAAAATTTAATGAATTGTTGAGTAGTATCAATATTGGAAATGGTATAGGTGGTGGAAATCGTATTAACGGTAGAAGTATAAGCACCGAAGGTTCCCGTTCCATTGGCTGTAGTCCATACACCGGTGATTGCGCCGCCGCTAATAGTTCCGGTCAGGGGAATGGTAAAGGTACTGCCCACGCATAGAGGAGCCACAGTTTGGGTTTTAATTTCGGTACGCCTTAAAAAAGATGACATATAGTGGAACAAGCCTCCGGTGCTAGCCCCGCCGTCAAACACTCCCAGCGCAAAATCGCTTTGGCTGTTCCCGATGGTATAAGAACCTATGGGAAGCTGAGCTATGCTAAAAGGAATCTGCGCTCCCATCCACTGTCCGCCGGTTCCGGGAACCACGGTAAAAGCAGAACCGGGCACTAAAGTAGTACTTCCATTCAGTGTGAATGAATTTTGGGCACCGGTGGGAACCAATATATTTAAACGGAACTGTTGATTGGTATTCCTGGAAAATGCCACTAAGCTGGAACCTGCACAACTTAATGGGGGCAAAAGGGCGGCACCTGCCTCACAACCGATACCCGTTGCCTGCCACAAATAAACATTTTTGTTTGCCTGAACAAAAGTAAGGTTTTGGGTTATCTGATAAAAAAATGTTTGGCCTTTATTAATGATGGTGTTGGTTATCACACCATCGTTAATGGTCAACTGTGTGAAATTTTCTGTACCCACCACATATATTCCTTCAATAGAAGCAGGGAACATGTTACCTTTATTTATGATATAATCTTTTCCCACAATATCGACCGGCACAATTTGGTCGCCGATAAGATCATGACACCCTCCGCCCGGGGTCCTGACTGAATCGTCGGCTACGGTAACGGCTATAGGTTTATCTGAATAAACAATTGTTCCTGACAAATTATTTCCCGGAACATTGGTATTTTGTACCAAATTTTCGATGGTATAACAATCTCCCGGATTGGGTAAAAGAACACTATAGGTAATATTGGCAGGATGCCCAACCACATTGCATGCCGGTTTAATCCAAACCACCGTATTAGGCTTGGTAGCTACAATATTAATCTGTTGCTTGGGCTGAACAATTCCTGGTGGGGTTCCGGCAAGATTTCCCACTGTCTGGTTATACCAGCTTGTTTGAAATGGGCAAACAAATTCTGTCCCCAAACCATTGCTGCCTTTTAAAGAAAATGTCTCGGGATTATAATAATTAGGCGCCCTAGTTACCACATCGTATACCACCGTAATATTTGAAGTAGACGAAATGTACAAACCATAAGGCACCACGGTATTGGCCGGCCGACATTCCAATGAATCATAGGCCATGTTGGTTGCAGAAACCGCGGCATCCCTCCAGAAAGTATAATCAAAAGAAGTGTTCGGGCCTAAAATAATGGTGGTATCGTATTTGTTGGGTGCAATGGCAGCAGGTTGCCTCACTCTGATGGTGGTGGAAGGCGCTGCAAATGTGGCTATATGCAATCGGATTGGATCCCTGTGCCAGTGATCCGGTGTCACCCATGGTGCAGCAAACCAAAACACCGTATCAATTTGGCCAACAGCACTTCTTAAAAGAAGAATCAATAAAACAAACAATAAATTTTTTTTCATAACTGTTATTCTTTTTTCTTGTTTTTCAAATTAGTTTTTATGCTGTTATCCAATGTGTTGAATTCTTCTTCATCCGCTGTTTGAATTTTATTAACAGTATTTATTTTTCTTGGTATCCTGTAGGATAAATAAACTTCGTGTGTTCCGGTTTGATAATTGCGTATGTTATTCAATCCAAAATCAAAAGAATAGGCCACCGTAACATTTTTTACGTTAGCTCCGGCCAGAAAACATACACTGTTTGTCTTCCAAGGTTCCTTGAAATTAGTAATCGTCTTGGCATGACGAAAAGTACCCGCAATCCACAAGAACTTTTTGTAGGTGAGCTTTAAATTATATTCTGCCTGAAATGGTGCAGGGGAATTAAAGCGGAAGAAAACCGAAGGCTGTAATTCATATTCATTTTTCTTTTTATCCAAAACAAAATTATAACCAAAGAATACATAATTATGCGGAGTAAGGCGTCCTTGCTTATTATGCCAATATATCCTTGAACGTGTCAGCTGCTGAAAGCTTAAAGAAAAAAAGAATTTTTGGTTAGTTAAGTAAGTTCCGAAGCCCGCGTCATACGTGTTGGCATTTAAAATATTAGAAGTAAGGAATATATCATCTTTGTCGTAAGGGTTGGCATCAAATGCACGAAGGGAATATTGAACAAAGCCAAACTGAAGTCCCAAATAAGCGCTCCAGGTTTTGTTGATGGGTAACTGATAAGCATACATTCCGTAAATATTCGTCCGGCTTAAAAGTCCGGCCTGGTCGTTCCCTAATAATACTCCCACCGCATTTTTATACTTTTTCTTAAAGGTCCCATAAACCGAGGCATTAAAATTTTTTGGAGCTCCGGTAAAGCCAGCCCATTGATAACGATATATTCCGTTAAAATTGATTTCCTTGTTAACCGATATCCAGGATGGGTTGTAATAAACCGGATTCGTCAGGATACTTGTATAAATGGACTGTTGCTGAGCAAAAAGCAAATTTGCGGTAAGTACAGATATTAAAACAAATATTTTTATTTTACTCTTCATTATTTCACTAAAGTTACGGTACCTTTAATAACTTCCGGAAAGCGCGGGTCTTTCAAATCGATGGTGAAAAAGTAAACCCCTACGGGCAATGGATCGCCTCTGTATGAACCATCCCATGCATTGGCATATCCCTTCGATTTGAATATCGATTCTCCCCATCGGTTGAAAATTTCTATTTCCGCATCCGGATAATATGCATTAATAAAATCAAGGCGCCAGTAATCATTCTTACCATCACCATTGGGTGAAATAATGTTTGGG
The DNA here is from genome assembly GCA_026415195.1 of Bacteroidia bacterium. GTDB lineage: Bacteria > Bacteroidota > Bacteroidia > B-17B0 > Aurantibacillaceae > JAOAHO01. The sequence goes on from JAOAHO010000024.1 coordinate 26,037, forward strand.
ATAAACTTTGTCAATTCCTCAACAATATTGTTAATTCTAATTATAAGTGTATAGGTATGAGAACATCCGAATTGATCATATACTGTTTGGCTGACCGTGTATGTACCATTTTGGTTATAAAAAGTTGTAGGATTTTGCAGTGTACTGGTATAACCGTTTCCGAAGTTCCAGAACCAACTTATAGCATTTTTAGAAGAATCCACAAAATAATATTGTGCATTCAGGGTATTTCCTGCAGTTGTATAAAAATAAAATTTAGCTTTAGGGGGTGGAGTAACATTGATTGTTTTACTTAATGACCCTACACAACCATGGTTAGAAGTAACGGTATGCGAGATGGTAAATATGCCGTGAGTAATAAATCCTATGCATGTATCTTTAGCGAAGCTGAAACCCGGATTGTTTCCGCCAAAATCCCAATAATAACCGGTAGGTGGTATGAAAGAAGGAGGAGAAATGTTTGTACTGTCCTTAAAACAAAAGTTCAAAAAGTTACCGTTACATGAGCGAGTTATGCCAAATTTAACTTCAGGTAAAGGATAAACCGTAACCGTTCTGACAATGGAGTCACGACACCCGTAATTATTGGCAATAACTAGTTTGGTCGGATAACTTCCAGCCAGGGAATATGTATGTGACGGATTTGTAATGCTGGAAGTATTTCCGTCACCAAAATTCCAATTGAATTGGGTGATAATTCCGCTTCCTACCTGAACCGAAAGGTTGCTGAAATTCGTTACGGCACCCAAACAAACATTGGGGGCAGAGAAATTGGCCTGAGGAGCATCCTGAAAATCAATTCTAATTTGATCATTAACCGCATTACAAATTCCATTTGATGTGGTTGTAACGGTAAGATAAACAAAACCGGCATTGGTCTCAGAAGGCGTTGCAACATACGTTGGATTTAACACAGTATTCGACGGTAAAAATGTTCCTGAGCCTCCGCTCCATACTACACTTGAAGTAATTGTTCCGCCCACCGTGGCTGAAAGATTTACCACCGCATTATTCTTACATGCATTCAAATCCGGACCCGCTGAAATGGTAGGTGGATTAATAAATAACACATACACACTGTCGGAGACCGGTTTACATAGCGGGTGAGGCGGAGTGGTTAATTTTAGTTTTATGGGAAAATTTATCAAATCAGAACCAGAGGGAATATAATTGTTAACTAAGGAAATGTTATTAGGAACAAATATACCAGATCCGCTGGTGGTCCAGATCCCATTGGTAATTCCGTTACTAATATAACCATTCAGATTCACAGTAGCATTATTGGTACATCGGGTAATGGTAGGGGTTGAAGATGCTTTAACCAGGGGAGCTTTCTGAAATGTAATGGTTAAAGAAGAAGTTACAGCATTACATATACCGTTGTTTGTGGAAGTAAGCACGATAATGATGGAATTCAAACTGGTATCGGTGGAACTGGGAAAATAAGCAGTAGATAAAGAATTAATATTTTGAAAAGTACCGCTTGCAGGAGGTAATGCACTCCAAACACCAACAGTAGAACCACCGATTACCTGTCCGTTAAGTTGGACTGTGGGGTTATTGGTACATTTGGTTTGATTAACTCCGGCACTAACTATGGGAGCTTGTTTTACAAATAGCTTAAGGGTATCCGACTTATTTGGACAAAAACCGGTAGAGGTAAGAATAATATTTACGGGCTTAATGTTTGTATCCAGGGGAGAAGGTATGTAAATGTTATTCGTTAAAGCCAATGAACCCGATGAAAAAGTTCCATAACCATTGGTTGTCCAAAATCCGCTAATCGGACCACCGCCTATCACGCCGTTCAATGTAAAGTTGGTATTGGAACAAATGGTTGCCGTGGGTACACTGTTGGCAAATACAAATGGAGAAGTTCCGAAATCCGTTAAATGTGCATATTGTGCTCCACCCGGAGTGTTGCCGTTACTTATGGAAGCGCCAAATACATCACCTGTATTTATCAAACGGCAATAAGCACCGACCGGGATGGTGGAAGTATTATAAAACAAGCGCGCCCCGACCAAATTACCTGAAGATCCCGGCACAACCGTGAAAGACGCAGGAGAAACCGGAACATTATTACCGTTTACGGTCAATGAAAACTGATTTTGAAAACCTGCACGCGTATAAATATTCAGAAAAAACGAATCTGCCGAGAACCTTGAAAAGGCCGTAGAATATGAACCCGCACAATATGCCGGCGTAACCTCAGACATTTCTGTCTTACAACCGAAATTACTTACGTGCATGAGATATGCAGGCTTGGAGCATTGGACAAAAGATAAGTTTACGGTTGTTGAATTAACAGAATAGGTCTCGAATGAATTAATGAGCCAGTTCGTAACGGTACCGGAATTAATGGTCAGGCTGTTTCCGTTTACGGGCGATAGAATATAAAAATAATCTGAAGTTCCGTTGCCTTTGAAAATCACATATTCCTTACCGATTTGCGAAGAATTCACGATTTGGTCAGCAAAAACAGACGGGCAAACCGTGGAATTACCGGTGGCTCCGGAAACTGTAACCGCCACGGGCTTATCTGCAGAAACAATTGAACCGGCAAGTTCACTGGGGTTCACTGCGTTATTGTCCAGCAACGAAAAAGTTTGCCCACGTTGTAACACAATCAAAAAAGTTACATTCTTTGCCCTTCCCACCATGGCTGCTTTTGGGGTTATTAATATGCTTGTATTGTTTTCTGTAGCCACAATGTGAAAACCCATACATTCCACAGTAGAAGTTCCGTGAGTCATCGCAGTTATATTATTCGGAAAGGGAACGTAAAAATCCAACCCTTTGCCTCGGGAACCTTTTAATGAACACATCATTCGAGCCGAGGAAGCATTCAGCACATAATGGGCTGTTATTTTGGATGTAGAACTAATATAAAGGCCCTTATTGGAGATGGTGTTACTGGGAGCACTTAATACTGCCGATGAAAAAGAAGTAAGATCAACAAACGTAGTGGTATTGGCTGCCAGGTTAACGGTCAGATCCACGCCGGCAGGATTAGCAGGTTGCCTGATGCGAATGGTAGCAGATGATGTAAAGGTTTGTAACTGAAGTCCGATGGGAGATTGAGGTAAGACCGTCGGGGTATTGGGGGCAACAAACCAAAAAGAAGTATCGGTTTGGGCAAAAACACCTTTGAATATTAAAAAAACAAAAAATGAAAAAATAAAACGCAACTTTCCCATTAATTTCAATAACTTTTTCTCAAATTTACAAAAATTTGTGAGAATTGGTTTTACAAAATCAAGATTTTTTAACCATTGAACTTTTTGCCAGGGAAATCATGTCGGGATTCATTACCGGCATGCATTCCAGCCCTTTTCAGGGGTTTTCCGTGGAGTTTGCCGAACACCGCATGTACAACCCGGGCGACTCGCTTCGACACGTGGACTGGAAATTAATGGCCCGTACAGACAGAATGTTTACCAAAAAATATGAAGAAGAAACCAACCTGCGGTGTCAATTTATCATTGATATATCCTCTTCCATGTTATTTCCGGTAGTTCATGACAAACCCGAAGCGATACTTTCCGAACCCAACAAACTCCAATTTTCCCTGCTGACGGCCGCAATCATCATGAAAATTCTGAAAAAACAAAGAGATGCTTATGGCCTGACGTTGTTCGATTCGGAAATCATTTTTCATAAAACCCCCACTCTCTCTGTTCCGGGCCATGCTTTAATTATGAATAAAATGAATGAATATCTCTTCTTTCGGGACAAAAATCATGCTTCGCGAATTTCCAAATGTGTGGAAGAAGTCGGTTACCGCATTCCGCATCGGTCATTGATTATCATATTTTCCGATACATGGGAAGAAGATCCCGAGCAATGGAATAATACTTTAAGCTTGCTCAAACACAAACGCAACGAAGTGGTTTTCTTCCACATATTCCAGAAAAAACACGAAGCAGAAATGGGATTTGATTTCCACCCTATGGAACTGCAAGATTTGGAAAGCGGCAACAAAATCAAAATACAGCCCAAATTAATTCAGCAGGAATACGAAAAACACTTTAAAAAACGATTGGAAAAAATGAAGTTGATTTTTTCCCGATTCGGATATGACTACGTAGAAGCTTGTCTGGAAGACGGTTATAAAAATGTATTGCAAACCTATTTACAAAAAAGAAAATATTTTAATTAATGGAACATCCAAAATTAAGTGTTTTAATTCCCGTATTTAACGGCATGCCTTACATCAAAGAAGCCGTTGAGTCGGTTTTGAATCAGGATTTTAAGGATTATGAACTTATTATAACCGACAATCAGTCTAATGACGGTACCTGGGAATATGTCAGTTCATTGAACGATAAAAGAATAAAATGCTTTCGTAACCCTGTTAACCTGGGTATGGTCGGAAATTGGAATAAAGCCCTGGAATATGCCCGCGGCGAATATATCAAAGTCCTTCCGGCCGATGATTATTTATTGCCCGGTGCCCTCAGGAAACAAGTTCAATTACTCGACGAGCACAAAGAAGCCGTTATGGTGTGCGGAGCAAAACGTGTAATCGACTCAAGCGGCAAAGCCCTTTTTACCAAACGGTTTATGAAAAAAAACACCCTACTGGACGGGAAGGAAGCCATTAATCTGGTTGTTAGAAGCGGTTCCAACAGCATCGGTGAAGGCGGATGCGTGATGTTCAGAAGCAAATATCTCCCCCTCACCGGAGGATTTGAAGATGATATATTTTATACCGAAGACATTCAGTTATGGTTTAAATTACTTCTTCACGGAAAACTTTTTGTAATGCCCGATGAAGTGGCTGCTTTCAGAATTTCAGGCATCTCCCTCAGTGTGCAACGTTCTAAAGAACAATTAAAGGGAAATTTTAAATTTTTGGATAAATATTACCAAAATAAATCTTTTGGCATAAAAAAATCTTCCTATTTTTTGGGCAAAGCCAAGGCATTTGTTTTCTTCTTTGTGAAGCAGTTCATTTATGCATATCTTCAATTAAAAGGCAAGTAGAATGGGAAAAAAAATTTTGGTTACCGGCGCCAATGGTTTTATCGGCACACATGTCTTGCTTAAAGGGCTTGAACTTTTTCCGAATGATGAATGGGTGGCCACATCATCCGACCAGCAAAAAGCGCTTCAAAAACCGTGGTACAAAAAAGTTAATTTTATTCCTTATAATTACTTGAATCCGCCGGCGGATTTTCCTTTTGTTTTTAATGAAAACGACATTCTAATTCACAGTGCATGGGGCTTTCTTCCCCATTTCAAAGCAGCAGAACATCTAACCATCGAGCTCCCGGCACAGAAAAAGTTCATTCAAAACTGCGTTGAAGCAGGATTGAAAAATATTACCATTCTTGGCACATGCTATGAATATGGCATGCAAACCGGTTGCCTCAGCGAAGATAAAAACCCTGCCATGCCCATTATCCCGTATCCAAAGGCAAAAGTGGAATTATACCAATGGGTTAAATCTTCATATCCTACTTTAAACCTTACCTGGTTAAGGTTATTTTATATGTTCGGGAAAGGCCAAAGTGAAAAATCCCTTATACCCCAACTGGAAAAAGCGCTTTCGGAAGGAAAAACCCATTTCGATATGAGTAAGGGCGATCAGATACGCGATTATCAGAGGGTTGAGGAAATGGCCGAAAAAATTGTTCGCATTGCCCGACTGGCAGGTAATCATGACATTGTCAATATTTGCAGCGGCCAACCCATAACCATACTTCAACTGGTAAAAAATTATCTTCAAAGTACGGAAAAGCACATTCTTTTGAATACCGGAGTTTATCCCTATCCGGATTATGAACCTTTTGAATTTTGGGGATGTCCGGAAAAAATGAACAAATTGCTCAAAATTTCATCTGCCTAATATCTTTCCCCTTCCCATCTGCCCACCACAGCAGCAGCCACCGCATTGCCCACCACATTGACAGCACTCCTTCCCATATCCAATATTTGATCAATTCCCAAAAGCAAAAGCAATCCTTCCTGCGGAATATGAAAAGTAGCCAGCATACCCGCAATCACAACCAACGATGCCCTTGGAACTCCGGCCATGCCTTTGCTTGTAATTAACAATATCAGCATCATTTTAATCTGATCGGCTGCCGATAAATCCATGCCATAGGATTGGGCAATGAACATCGTTGCAAAGGTCATGTACATTATCGAACCGTCAAGGTTAAATGAATAACCTAAGGGCAATACAAAACTCACCACCTTATGGCTTATACCGAATTCTTCGAGCTTTCCAATGGTCTGAGGCATGGCGCTTTCACTGCTGGCTGTGCTGAACGCCAGCAAGACGGGTTCTTTAATCATGTTCAGCAATCTGAAAAAAGGAATGGAAAATAATATACACACCCCAAACAAAATCACTAATACAAATATCAATAATCCTCCAAAAAAACAACCTATCAAATATAAATAACCCGTCACTATACCAATCCCTTGCTGAATCAATGTTGCCGTGATGGCCCCGAATATGCCCAATGGAGCAAAATACATCACCATTTCGGTTACTTTAAACATGATTCCCGATAATTTTTCAAAAAAACCGGCAACTTCCAATCCCGGACTACCTGCTTTTGTGCAAGCCAAACCAAAAAAAACAGCAAAAACCACGATGGGCAGGATGTCGTTATCCGCCATAGATTTAATCACACTGGAGGGAATGATGTGGGCAATAAAATTCGATGCGGTTTGCTTTTGCAATTGGGGGTGTTCGGCACCTGCAGGCAAAGGCAAATTCATTTTTCTTCCGGGTTCAAACCAATTCACAATCATCAGCCCCAGGAGCAAAGCCACGATGGTGGCTAAGGTGAAATATATCATGGTTTTCAGACCCAATCGACCCACCATTTTGGCATCGCCCATTTTAGCCACTCCCGATATTAAAATGGATATAATCAAAGGAGCAATGATCATCTTGATCATCCGAAGGAAAATTTCGCTCATCAGGGAAAAGGGCTGCATATACCCTTTGGATATCACCGGCCAGATTTTCTTCTCATAAAAAACTTTTGATACTTCGCTTTCAAATGTTATGAAAAATTTTTTTGAATATTCCAAAGCTTCATGGTGCAGCCACCAACCGGCCAGCACTCCGAAAACCAATGCCAATGCTATCCATTGAAGCAGTTTTTTATTCGATGTTTTAACCTGTGTGTCCAGCATAAATTACAAAACTTCTTTTAACCTTTCCAGTTGCATGCCCCTCGAACCCTTTAAAAGTATGTATTTATTTTTTAAAGGATGTTGCTTCAGATAGTGCATACAATCTTCAGTAGTGGGGAATTTCATGAAATCCGTACGGCAATTTTCAAATTCCTTGCCCACCAAAAATACGTCATGAAAATTTTTTTCTTTTATTATATCACAAATTTTCTGATGCTCCTGTGCCGCATAACTTCCCAATTCGAACATATCCCCCAGAATCAAAAATTTATTTTGCCGGTCGGATTTAAGAAAAGAATTGATGGCGGCCTCCATGCTGTCGGGGTTGGCATTGTAAGCGTCCAACAAAATTTCATTATGGTGAGTACGGATTTTTTGTGATCGGTTCATGCCGGGTATATACCCTTCAATGGCTTCGATGATTTGATCTACCGGGACTTTCCAATACAAACCCATACACACCGCCGACATAATATTCGGAAGGTAATGCGAACCTGCAAAATGAGTTTTTAATTCAAATTCTTCTTCTCTCCCTACTGTTTTAAATTTTATCAATAAAGGATCTTCTTCCACCGCCCACCCCTTAACGATGGAACCGGCGCCGCTTCCGTATCCTACATATTCTATACCGGTTGCCATTTCCCTGAGTACCTTGTCATCCGTATTAAGAAATATTTTTCTTTTTTTATCCCTGATAAAATCATACAATTCCCCGTTCCCCTTCCTGACGCCTTCCAGGCCGCCGAAGCCCTCCAGATGATCGCGGCCGATGTTGGTTATAAGAGCATAATCGGGTTCGGCAATGCGGCATAACAATGCATATTCCCCCTGATGATTTGCACCCATTTCCAAAATAAGCATATCGGTGTTTGCGGCATCCACACTTAACAATGTCAACGGAACCCCTACATGGTTGTTCAGGTTCCCCTTTGTTGCAACACAACGGTATTTTTTTGACAACACGGCATGTATCAATTCCTTGTGCGTGGTCTTTCCGTTACTTCCTCCGATACCGATAACCGGAAAACGGAATGTTTTTCTGTGAATATGAGCCAAATCTTGTAATGTTTTCAATGTGTCTTCAACAACAAAAACATTGGGCATTCCTTTCAAATTCATATCTGAGGCAACGGCACCCTTACAACCATTATTTAATGCTTCCGGTACAAATTTGTTTCCGTCAAAATTTTCGCCTTTCAATGCAAAAAATAATGAACCGCTTTCCAATTTTCGCGTATCGGTACAAATTTTGCCCCGACATACTTTTAAAAAGAATTCATAAATATTTTTTATATCATTCATGTAATTTTTAGGAAATCACATAAAAATAAAAAGCCCTATTCTTAATACTGAATAGGGCTTAAATATTTTTTCCACAAAGGTTATTTACCCAAACCACGGGGGCTGCCCAGTCGAACCATCGCACAACGAAAGCCTAGCCAAGCAGCAGCTTGTCTTTGATCGAGGAACCGACGGGTGCCCGGAACCATGAAGTAGGCACGATCGCGCCATGAACCTCCTTTATAAACACGGGCCTTGTCGTTTATCAAAGATGTCTTGGCATATTCATACATTAATTTATCTCCCCTGTCGGCATAAGCATCTTCTCCCAACTGATAGTATATACTGGATGCCACATCGCCATCAAGATAGTTAATGTAATCTGCAGTTTTGTAATTTCTTCTTTCGTCCAAATTATCGGTAGCAAATGCCGTACTGACTTCTCTCCACTGGACTCGTCCGGGAATATCGGCTTTGCCTTCCGGAGTGGCATTATTATTTCCCAGGGGATCATTGGTCATGATGGTTAGCACGCTATCCACCACTTCAACCGTCTCGCCTGCACCACCATGAGGAGTGGGCGGGGTAACTTTGTGTTTGAATTTCTGGTAAACCGGGCCATCCGTATTGGTCAGAATTTCGCCACCATATCCTCCAACAAGCGTGGTACTATCCCTCTTTTGGGTGGTAAAGACATTACCCCTGAAGGGCCTGAATTCATCAGCATCTTGAATGGTGCTTGGGCGATATACATCCATTACCCATTCCGAGACATTACCGGCCATGTTGTACAAACCGTAATCATTGGGCCAATAAGAATATACCGGAGCGGTAATATCCGCATTGTCGTTCAGGAAACCTGCAACTCCCATATAGTCACCGGCCCCCCTGACAAAATTGGCCATCATCTGGCCAATAAATGCATCCTCGGGGTTACGAACGCCATGGCCATTCCAAGGATATATTCTTCTTTCTGTGATGCGCTCTCCGATGGTGTTTCCAATCAAACCGTAAGCCGCATATTCCCACTCGGCTTCCGTCGGAAGGCGATATTTCGGGAGGAAAATTCCGTCTTCCATTCTTACATCCCTTTCGGGGTTTTGTTCGTCAAACGATTGAAGCTTAACTTTTAACTGGCCTTGCCACTTTCCTGCCAGATATGCCTCGGTACTGAAATAATCCTGATCGGTAGGGCTGGGAACATGATCCAGTAAACCCTCACGGATAAGGATAAATTCATTTACGCGGTCGGTACGCCAGGCACAAAAGTCGTTGGCCTGCAACCAGTTTACGCCTACCACCGGATAGTCCCTGTAGGAAGGATGACGTAAATAGTACTCTACATAGGGTTCATTATAAGCCAGCTTTTCCCTCCAAACCAAAGTATCGGGCAAAGCTTTATAGTAAATATCAGGGAAAGTAGGTCCGAAAACCCTGGCCGTCCAGTATAAATATTCAAGGTATGAGAAATTACTAACTTCCGTTTCATCCATATAGAATGAAGAAACCGTAACCCTTCGGGGAATGTTGTTCCATTCATAGGTAACATCATGTTCCGTACGGCCCATTGTAAAGGTACCGCCTTCAATCAGCACAAGGCCGGGGCCGGTTTCTTGTTCTTCATAGGGTCGTTTCTCAAATCCTCCGTTGGTGGGATCATTATAAGCCCAACCGGTAACGGGCGATCGCTCATTGGCACAGGAACCTGCCAACGCCAGCAAAATCACTCCCAAGGTTTTTTTGTTCCAAAGGGATTTTTTCATACTGTAATTTAAACCGCTTAAACGCATAATTATATTAAAAGTTACATTTTTAAAAGGATGGACAACTGATGGTTCTGTATTTCTTTTTCTTCGGCTTACACTCAAACTGAATCTGGAAGCTTACTTCGTGAGAGCCGGCAGTGTTTCCGGCAAGCTTACTGACGGTAATGTCGTAGGAATATCCGAATTTAAAGTTATTGTTTTGAATTCCCACCAATGAAACCACAGCATCCATATTCCTATACCACAAGCCTGCCGTAAGAGCACCCTTCACATAATACATTCCCAGGAAAAGCTGGCGGAATTTTTCCTGAGCCATAAAAAGGATATTAGGTGACAAATAACTTTCATTACCCTTTTCCAAAGGTATGATCATGCCGCCGTGCCCGGTAAACTTAGCGGGTAATTTTGAAGTACCCAGCATTCCTTCATCGGGTTGGGTGATATGATGAGCGGCAAAACCAAAAAAGTAGTTTTTGGAATAGCCCAGAATTCCTGCGGAAAAATCGGCATTTCTTTTCTGAGCGATAGGGACAACTTCATTGGTGTTCCATACAAATCCACGGCGGGGATCGATCATATCACCAAAATTCAATTTGGTTTTATCCAGATTCTTTTGAAAATATGTGGCCTGAATGCCGAATTTTAAAGAAAACTGACGGGTAACCGGAGCATGATATGAATAAATTAAAGACACATTGGATGTCCTCAGGGTTCCGCGTGCCTGATCGTCATTCATCACCAATAATCCTAATCCTCCGGCCATAAAATCAAAATGTCGGTCGAAAGATGCACTGTATGTAACATAGGTCCCGCTCAGGTTTGGCCACTGGTTACGATAATTCAAAGCTATCCTGGGGCAACGGGCAGTACCGGCAAAAGCAGGATTTAAATAAAGAGGATTGGCATAAAACTGTGTAAAATGTGGATCTTGGCATTTGAATTCAATAACAACGACAAGGAATGTTAAAATTCCTAAAACCTTTTTAAACATAAAATTATCACAAATATATCGAATATTTTTTAATCCCAAAACTTTCAAAATACAATATTGTAATTTTAGCATCGTTTTTTTCAAATTAAATGTTTTTTGAACGTATAAATTTCAGTAAGGTTGCATTTTGTTCCACGCTTTTAGCTATTATTGCTCCGGTCTTTTCGAAGCCCACCCCTTTTTTCTCCGATCCTGTTAAACAGATGTTCAATGAAAAAAACAAACCACACATTATTTTTTCTTACGACAACATTCTGCAACTCCCGAATTTCAGAATCGGAAATAATTCTTCACAGGATCCGGAAAAAGGTTTTATGCCTTACATTGCAAAAACTTACACCATCAATGGCGAGGGAAAAGCCCATTTAAAAGGATTGCGAAATTCCCGCATTATTTCAGCAAACGATGAACAAAAGAAATTTATATTAGATCATTTTTCCGATTTCCTGACTGAAGAATTCCAAACCATTTTCACTACCGATCGTTCCGCTGGTTTAACATTCGTAAAATTTAAAATCTATTGCTTCAGAAAATATCGAGGCGACATTCAAATTTTGCTTGATGCAGAACCTGACTATGAATTATCATATAACTCTGAAAACAAAGAAGCCCGGACGGCAAGCAACACAACCCTTTCAGTTCTATCGGGTGGCACATGGTATAAAATTGGTGTTACCCAAACCGGGATATACAAACTCAATAAAACGGTATTGAATCTGTTGGGAATTCAAACCGGAACATTGAATCCGAAAAATATACGGATTTACGGTACAAGCACTTCCATTTTACCAGAAAAAAACAGTATTCCGCGCCCGGATGATTTGAGCGAACTTGCTATTTATGTTCATGGGGAAAACGACAATGTTTTCGATAATTCCGATTATGTTTTGTTCTTTGCCAAAGGCCCGCAGGAATGGAAATTGAGCAGTTCCAACAGTTACAGTTATGAAGCCAACCTCTATACCGATACCAACTACTATTTTCTTAACGTGGACATTGGCCCGGGGCAGAGAATCAACAGCATTGATAACCAATCGCTTACGGCAAATGTTTCGACAAATTCGTATGACTACTATAATTTTCACGAACAAAACACCGTTAATTTTCTTAAAAGCGGGCGTGAATTTTTTGGGGAATATTTCGACTTCGTAACCAGTTATGGTTTTTCTTTTAACGACGATAATTTTGTTACGGGCGACAGCTTAAAGTTATTTTGTGCTGTTGCCGGAAGACATTCAGCTAGCAACACTTATGCCGTGAGTTGCGGAACCCTCTCGGCCACGTTGTTTTGTCCGGGAATTCCAATTTCCGTCTATTCGAATTATGCCATCATTTCTGGGCTCTGGATGAAAGGCTTGAATACCATGCCTCAGAATATCAGTGTCAGTATCAGCAAAAATACACCTCAAGCCGTGGCATGGCTGGATAAAATTATCATTAATACACGGAGATACTTGTTTTACAATAATAAGCCCTTTTGTTTCCGTGATAGTCGTGTCATAGGAGTTGGAAATATATGTTCTTATTCCCTGCAATCTTCCTCCGGAATACCCAAAGTTTGGAATGTCAGTAACCCCTTGCAGCCATTTGAATTGGTTCTTGAAAACTCAGGTTCGTCGTTCTCCTTTAAGTATCCTTCATCCGTTCTGGAAGAATTTTGTGTCTTCAGACCAGAGCATGTTCCTTTGGCCTATCCTGTGGGTAGGGTTCCAAATCAAAACATACATGCTATCCAAAACATCGAGTATCTGATCATCACCCATCCTAAATTCTTAAGTGAAGCACAGGAAATTGCCCAGATACACATCCAGAACGACCAAATGGCCACACAGGTTGTTACTACCGATAAAATTTACAACGAATTCGGTTCAGGGCGCCCGGAAGCCACTGCCATACGTGATTTCATCCGCATGGTGTATCAGCGCGGGCAACTGTTACCCAACAAACTGAAATACGTCCTGTTGGTGGGCAGGGGTTCCGTTTTCAATAAAAACGGGCGTGCGGGCAACACCAACTTTATTCCCACCTACCAATCCTGGGAAAGCCTGAATCCCTTGGGTTCCGTCACCACCGATGATTTCTTCGGGCTCATGGACAACAACGAAGGTGAATTTGCCGAAACACTTGGTTCCGTCGATATCGGCATCGGTAGAATTGTATGTTCCACCACGGAGGAAGCCCGTGCTGTCGTTAACAAAATTAAAACCTATTATGTCAAAGACGGCCTGAAAGAATACGAACAACAAATTCAGGGATGCAATGATGTGCATTATTCTGTAATGGGAGAATGGAGAAATCATTTAATCTTTTCAGCCGACGACGGCGACAATGCCCTTCACATGGCAGATGCCGACGATATCAACAGTTTTTTTAAAGATTTTCCTGAATATATTGTACATAAAATATATATCGATGCATATAAGGGTGTATCCACGCCCGGTGGTAAGCGTTACCCCGACATGCAAACCGCATTGAACAATCGGATCAATCGCGGTTGCCTGCTATTTAATTACACCGGCCACGGAGGTGAGGTGGGCCTAGCAGCCGAACGTGTGGTGGACATCCCGATTATTCAAAGCTGGAAAAATGCCCACGGGCTTCCCCTTTTTGTTACGGCCACATGTGAATTCTCCCGCTACGACGACCCCGACCGCATTTCAGCCGGGGAACTCTGCCTGCTGAACCCCAACGGAGGCGCCATTGCACTGCTCACTACCTGCCGCCTGGCATTTTCCTCCACCAACAAACTTCTTAACCAAAAGGTACTCAATCATATGATGGATTTTTCATCGGGCAAACCCCGGCTGGGCGACATCATCCGGAAAGCCAAGGCCGAATTGTTCCAGTCGGCCCCCTTTGCCAATTTCCACCTGCTGGGGGATCCCGCCCTGATGCTGGCCTATCCCGAGCACCGTGTCGTAATCGACTCGCTGAACCAAAATATCCTTAATCCGAATGATACCCTGAAAGGAATGCAAAAAATTACCGTAAGCGGGAAAATCGTAAATCAATCCATGCAACCCCTTACCGGCTTTAACGGTTATGCTACACTAAGTTTGTATGACAAAAAAAACAAAATTGTTTGCCTTCTGAATGACCCGGGTTCCTCCATCAGCAATTCGGGCCAGATACCATTTTCTTTTTATTCTCAAAACAACAAACTGCTGGAAGTTCGTTCAAAAGTAACGCAGGGTAGGTTCCATGCAACCTTCGTCGTACCTAAAAATTTATTACCCGGATTTGATAAATCAAAAATCAGCGTTTATGCCACCAACGGCACCACCGATGCACACGGGGCCGATACTTCCCTTTTCATTGGGGGCATCAGTAACAACCCTGTTACCGATAATACCGGCCCTGAAATCAAACTCTATCTGAACGACGAACGCTTCGTCAACGGCGGCATGACCGGCAGCAGCCCCGTCCTTATGGCTCATATTTTCGATTCCACCGGAGTCAACATCTCTGGACTTGGCTTCGGAAACGACCTTAAAGTAACCCTAAATCAAACCGACCAACGCGTATTGAACCAATATTATATTCCCGAAACGGGAAGTCATCAAAGAGGGAAACTCAGATATAAATTTGAACAACTTAAAGAA
>JAOAHO010000025.1 GCA_026415195.1 Bacteroidia bacterium
TTTCCGGGGGCTATCCCCGTGTTGGGGGCAGGTTACATACGCGTTACGCACCCGTTCGCCGGTCGTCGGCATGTATTGCTACACCCGTTACCCCTCGACTTGCATGTATTAGGCCTGCCGCTAGCGTTCATCCTGAGCCAGGATCAAACTCTCCATAGTACTAAATCTACATCACACCTCCTTGGCTCCGCACTAAGCTCTTCTCCCTCATTCGGGTTCTTTTCTCTCCACTCTTGTCAACGAACGTCTTCTTTATCCCCCAAAAATGGGACGGCAAATGTATTAACTTTTTTTATTCTAACCAAAAAATTTTACAGAATTTTGAATAAAATATTAACAAAATTAAAATCCTAATCGTAACATATTATTGGCCTCCCTCCGGTGGCTCTGGGGTTCAGCGATGGTTGAAATTCGTAAAATATTTATCCAGATTATCACGGTTGGAAATAACAGTAGTTACACCGGAAAATCCGGAATATCCAGAAATTGATGAAAAACTATGCCAGGAAATACCCGAAAACATCAGGATTGTAAAAGTAAAAACCAAAGAACCATTTAATGTTTATAAAAAACTTACAGGCACAAAAAGTATTAAAGCAGGTTTTTTTAATGAAAGAAAAAAAAATACCCTCTTGCAAAATATCTTTATCTGGATTCGTGGAAACTTTTTCATTCCAGATGCACGAAAAGGTTGGGTAGGCCCGGCTGTGGATTACATTAAAAATCATTACAAACAATATCATTGGGATATCGTTATCACTACCGGACCACCGCATTCCACGCACATTATCGGCCTTAAATTAAAAACCCTTTTTAAGAATCTGATCTGGATAACGGATTTCCGTGACCCTTGGACACAAATTGATTTCTTTCACAAACTCATGCTTTGGCCTCATGCCCGATACCTGCATTATCGATTGGAAAAAAAAGTCATATGCCATTCTGATGCCGTCATATGTGTAGGGAAAAATATCATGAAATACTTCATGAAACTGGATGAAAAAAATAAAAATAAATTTTATTTCATACCCAACGGCTTTGATGCCGAAGATTTTTCAAACATCACACCAAAAGAAAAAAATAACGATTGGATTATTCTTACTCATAACGGCACTGTCAATGCCGATCGAAATCAACCTGCTTTCTGGGAAGCCTTCAGGGATTTTTTGAATGAAAATCAAAGTATGAAAAAAAAAATTATTATACGTTTGGTTGGAAGAGCCGATACAGAAGTTTTAAATTCCATCAGCAACAACAAAATTGATGAATACGTGCAAATTATTCCCTATGTGGATCATAATAAATCGATTGAATATCTTATGGAAAGCGATTATTTGCTTTTATTCATCAACAGGGTTCCACATGCCAAAGGAATTTTGACAGGCAAGATTTTTGAATATATCGGCAGCGGAAAACCCATTATCTGCATCGGCCCCAAAGACGGTGAGGCTTCAATGATTATTGAGGAAACCTCCTCGGGAATTTGTATCGAATTTGATGACAAAGTCGCTATAAAAAAAGTGTTTGAAGAAATTGCAAAAGGTAATTTTACCAAACAAAATCATAACCAAAGCAGATCCAACTATAGCAGAGAGGCGCTGACACAAAAATTATGGAGTGTTATTGATACTCTTACATCAAAAAAATAAATTTGCAGACAGAATATGGGAAGGATATTTGAAAAAAGGAAAGAAACCATGTTCAAGCGCTATGCCAAAATGGCCAAAGCGTTTACGAAAATCGGTCGTGACATTGTGATCGCTGTTAAATCCGGCGGCCCCGACCCTGCGCTTAACCCTAAACTTCGTTTGGTATTGGCGAATGCCAAAGCTGTTAATATGCCCAAAGCAAACATTGAAGCAGCAATAAAAAGAGCTACTGAAAAAAACACAGGCAATTACGAAGAAATTATTTATGAAGGGTATGCCCCGCATGGTGTCGCAATGCTGGTGGAATGCACGAGCGATAATCCCACCCGAACCGTAGCTAATGTAAGGATGTATTTTAACCGTGCAGGCGGTAGTTTGGGTACATCGGGTTCTGTTTCTTTCATGTTTGAGCACAAGGCCGTTTTTAAAATACCCGTTCAGAAAGTCTCCAGAGACGAGATGGAGTTTGAACTCATTGATTATGGACTTGAAGAACTGAATGAAGACCCTGAAAACAATCAATGGATCATCATCACGGCATTCAAAGATTTCGGAAAAATGGCCGAATTTCTTGAAAACAAAAACATTGAAATTATTGAAAGCAATAAAATTTATGTTCCAGTCAATACGGTGGAACTCGGGCCCGGCGAATTCAAAGAAATAGAAGCTCTGATTGAAAAAATGGAAGAGGATGATGATATTGCCAATGTGTATCATAACGCAGTGTTAAGCGGAGGCCACTGATGACTATTAAAAAAAGATGGAATATCTTCGATCCTTTGCCGTATAAATCTGACATTGAAGAAATCAGGCAACAAGTCAGAGTAGATTCAATCATCGGTTCTTTACTTTTTCAGCGAGGCCTGAAAAATTATAAAGAAATTAAAGATTTTTTTTGCATTGATTTGTCCAAACTGCATCCTCCGGAACTGATGTCGGATATGGATGTGGCCGGCAAAAGGCTGATCAAGGCCATTCAAAGCGGCGAAAAAATACTGGTATATGGGGATTATGACGTGGACGGCACCACTGCCGTGGCATTGTTCTATTCTTTTTTAAAGAAATGTAATGCCGATGCCGGCTATTACCTACCCGACCGCTATTCAGAGGGTTACGGTTTGTCGTTTGAAGGCATAGATTTTGCCGAAGCCAATGGCTACTCATTAATAGTTACCCTGGATTGCGGCATTAAGTCGCATGATAAAATAAATTATGCTGTTTCAAAAGGAATTGACGTGATTGTTTGCGACCACCACCTTCCGCCCGATGTGCTTCCTGCAGCATATGCCATACTCAATCCAAAAAAGAAACATTGCCCATATCCTTACAAAGATTTAACCGGTTGTGGCATTGGTTTTAAGTTAGTGCAACATCTTAACCATTTACTGGAAGTTAATGAAAATATTTACGAATATTTAGACTTAGTGGCACTCAGCATTGGGGCGGATATTGTCCCCATCACGGGTGAAAATCGAATAATGACCCATTTCGGACTTCAAAAAATAAACCAAAACCCAAGACCTGCCATTAAAGCATTAAATTACCTTTTGAGTAATGAGGACACTTATGATGTGAGTAAGATCGTCTTTACAATCGGACCACGAATAAACTCTGCAGGCAGGATTAGCCATGGTAAACTGGCAGTGGAATTCCTTGCATCGGAAGATGAAGAGGAAGCACTGATTCTGGCACAAGAAATCGATAAGCTTAATGAACAACGCAAGACACTTGACAGTAAAGTAACCCAGGATGCTATAGAACAAGCCGAATTAAAAGGACTTGACGGAAAAAAAACCGTTGTTGTGGCCAGTGAAGACTGGCACAAGGGTGTTATAGGGATTGTGGCATCCAGAATTATTGACAGGCACTACCGGCCCACCATTGTTTTTTGTAAACAAAATGATAAATGGGTGGGCAGCGGAAGAAGCATTCCTGGTTTCGATTTATATGCCGCGCTCGAACAATGCA
Source organism: Bacteroidia bacterium (assembly GCA_026415195.1). Taxonomy (GTDB): domain Bacteria; phylum Bacteroidota; class Bacteroidia; order B-17B0; family Aurantibacillaceae; genus JAOAHO01. The sequence continues at coordinate 3,618 of JAOAHO010000025.1, forward strand.
GTAATTATATCGAACAATTCGGCGGACACACTTTTGCTGCAGGACTTACCGTTAATGATAAAGATTTAAATGATTTCATCCAAAATTTTGAAAATTTTGCACAATCAATCCTGCATGATGATCTCTTAATTCCCACTATCGATATCGCAGCCGAATTACCTTTACACCAAATTCGCCATGATTTTATAGAAGTTTTAAACAGATTTGCTCCTTTCGGTCCGGAAAATATGAACCCTACCTTTTGTGCCTATAATGTTTATGATGTTGGATGGTGCAAGGTGGTGGGAATCAACAGTTTGAAAATGGAACTTTACCAGAAAGAAAATCCCGCAAAACGTTTTCAGGCAATTGCTTACGGACTGGGTGATTTTTTTCCGATTATCCACAGAAAACAACCGGTACACATAGCCTATAAAATATTAAGGAAAAAAAAGAAAAATCAGGATTACCTATTGCTGCAAATAGAAGACATTCGAACTGATTACTAATGTTCAAAATACTCCTTCATCCTTTCAAAGAAGCTTTTGTTTTTTCCGTTTTTTCCGGGATGGAAATTGGACGACTCGTTTAACTTTTCAAGAAGACGGCGTTCATCCGGAGAGACATTTTTTGGTACAAAAACATTGACTTCCACCAGAAGGTCGCCGATTATCCTGGAATTAATATCTGGAAGTCCCTTACCTTTCAGACGTAATACTTTACCGCTGTGTGTTCCGGGTTCTATTTTGATTTTAGCTTTTCCTTCGAGCAGTGGAATTTCAGTCTGAGTTCCCAAAACAGCTTCAGGAATACTAATGTAAAGCGGGTAGATAAGATGTTGCCCCTCACGCTTAAAATGCGGATGTTCAATTTCCTCGATCTGTACGATTAAATCTCCATTAATACCGCCATTAGGGGCAGCATTTCCTTTACCCGACAAACTTAACTGCATGCCATCGGATACCCCAGCAGGTATGCGTATATTGATGGTTTCTTCACCTTTTACAAGCCCGCTACCCCTGCAATCCAAACATTTGTCTTTAATGATTTTTCCAGAACCATGACAAACGGGACATGTGGTTTGGGTTTGCATTGCCCCCAAAATGGTCTGTTGAACTTTCACGTATACTCCTGATCCTCCGCACATGCCACAAGTGGTAAGCCCTCCGCCTTTTGCACCGGTTCCGGAACATGTCCTGCATATTACATCTTTATGTACTTTGATATTCTTTTCAACCCCTCGGGCAATTTCTTCTAACGTCAGTTTTACCTTAATTCTTAGGTTACTGCCTTTTTGGACTTTTCTTCCACTACGCCTTCCCGTTGAAAAGCCAAAGGCATCTCCAAAAATATCTCCGAAGTGGGCAAAAATGTCATCAATATCCATTCCTGCCCCTGAAAATCCTCCTGCTCCGGCAGCGCCACCCAATCCGGCATGGCCAAATTGATCATATCGTGATCTTTTCTCAGGGTCACTGAGCACCTCATATGCCTCGGCTGCTTCTTTAAATTTTTCCTCGGCTTCTTTATCACCCGGATTTTTGTCGGGATGATATTTGATGGCTAATTTACGATAGGCCTTTTTTATCTCTTCAGCCGAGGCATTGCGTGGAACACCAAGTATTTCGTAGTAATCTCTTTTTGACATAACTTTTTTTTATCCACCAACCACCACTTTTGCCGGGCGTATAACCCTGTCGTAAAGTTTATATCCCTTTTCAACCTCATCCATCACCTTGCCTTTCAGCGACTCTTTAGTCGCGGTTACCTGGGTAATGGCTTCCATGAATTCCGGATTGAATAATTCACCTACGGAATTCATGGGTTCAAGCCCTTTCTGCTTAAGCAATTGTAATAACTTATTGTATATTAATTGAAACCCTTCTTTCAGTTTTTCTGAATCTTCAATGTTTTTATTGTGCTTAATGGCACGGTCAAAATCATCCAACACCGGAAGAATATGCTTCAATATATCTTCACCTGAATATTTAATCCAATCTGTTTTTTCTTTTTGAATCCTTCGGCGATAATTTTCAAATTCCGAGTAAAGCCGAAGGTACTTGTCGTTAAGTTCATCGATTTTTGTTTTTAAAAAAGCTATTTCATTTTCCTGATTAGTGCTTTCTTTTTCTTGTTGTTCGTTCAGATCCAAACCCGGATCCGGCAAATCCTGATGCCCTGAACTATCTTCTTTACTCAAGGACTCTTCAGGTTGAATCCCGTTCAATGAACCGGCTGAAGCGTCATTGACTTCTTTGATGTTTTCTTTTTCTTCCATGATCAACTGTAAATTTGTCTTATCAAAAAAATTGCCAGGCTTAAAATACAGGAAAAAATGTCAGTTTTTGGAGATAATAATTTGAACACGTTGATTTTCAAGGTGCATTTTTTCGTCGCAGTTCTTTAACTGGCAATTAACTATAGGTTCAGAGTTCCCTTTCCCCAGGGTGGTAATTGAAGCAGCCGGAAAACCCTTTGATACAAAAAAGTTTTTAATAAGTTGGGCTTGTCTAATGCTTATCGCTGCAGCGCTTTTAGAATCAATATTGGTGGCTGAGTGAGCAATTATCAGTACTTTTAATTTTTTGTTTTTTAAGAGCATTTCAGCCAATGATTGCAATGAACGTATATCTTCAGCGCTCAATTTAGTGTTGTTGGCCGCATACTCCATTTTCTTGGTTACATTAACTTCCTCAACACTGCCTCTCATGCTTTCTTTTTCATAATCGGCTGTTAATTTATAGGAAAGGGAAGATGGAATGTAGAATTCAAACCCCGACTCGGTGTTTTTGGCATCCATTATTTTTTTTCCACTCAGGGTATACAGTGCAATGGGATCCGTAGTAATGATATTGGTGCCATTTTCGATTTTCATGATAAAATCCTGATTCATTTTAATATCTTCCAATGAAAACATCCCTTTATCATCTGTTCGGGTAACTCCTACGGTGTCATAATATTGATTAAAAAGGTAAAGCTTTGCATATGTAAATCTTTCATTTATGTTTGAACTGTAAGCAACATAAGCATTGATTTCTTTGCGTTGAGGAAGAATGTTTTTGTGTTGGTCTAACAAATCTTCCACATAGGTCAGGGTTGGATTTACGGAAATAATTTTTCCATGATTATCAATCAAAAAATCAGATGGTAATTTGTTAATACCGAATTTTCTACAAATTTCATCCTGATACCCCCTAACTGCCACTGCGTTTACGGCATCCTCAATAGAATCGGATTTCATGGCAGACACCCATGCATTTCGGTCGGACTGAACCGCAATGCATACCAATTCAAATCCGTCGATATCGCGAAATAATGCATTCTTATATCTTTTGATAAAATTTTTGTAAAAAGGGTGATATTTTCTGCTTGATGAAACCGAACTGCTCCAGAAATGTATCAAAACAAAACGATTCAGATAAGGCATATTCATACTGATCATTTTTCCCTGATGACCGTTTAATAATAGGGAAGGAGCATTGTCTCCCACATTGAGTTGTGCTAATCCGTTTGAAGCCAAAAATAAAAATATATAAAACTTAAAAAAATTCATGGTTTATCCTTCCTGATAATTTCGGCTCCAAGTGCATTCAAACGTTGATCGATGAATTGGTACCCCCTGTCAATCTGATTGATGTTATATATGGTGCTTTTCCCTTTTGCACTTAAGGCGGCAATCAGAAGTGCCACGCCTGCCCTGATATCGGGGCTGGCCATTTGAATGGCTTTAAGATGATTTTTTCTTGCAAGCCCCATGACCACCGCCCTGTGTGGATCGCAAAGAATGATTTGGGCCCCCATATCGATGAGTTTGTCAACGAAAAATAAACGACTTTCAAACATTTTTTGATGTATCAGAACATTTCCTCTTGCCTGAACGGCCGTAACCAGAGCAATGCTTATTAAATCGGGGGTAAAACCCGGCCATGGTGCATCGCTGATGGTCATGACGGAACCATCCAAAAAAGTTTCGATTTCGTAGATTTCCTGGGGTGGTATATGAATATCGTCATCTTTCCTGACCAATTTTATCCCAAGTCTTGAGAAAATCTCGGGGATAATACCCAAATCAGGATAGGAAACATTTTTTATGGTTATGTCGGACTGGGTAAGGGCAGCAAGCCCGATGAATGAACCCACTTCAATCATATCGGGCAGCAGCCTATGTTCTGTTCCTTTAAGATACTTTACACCTTCTATGGTAAGAAGATTGGAACCAATGCCTGAAATTTTCGCTCCCATTCTGTTCAACATTCCGCATAACTGGCGAATGTAAGGTTCACATGCGGCATTAAAAATTGTGGTTACACCTTCTGCCATGACTGAAGCCATGATAATATTTGCTGTTCCGGTAACCGAGGCTTCGTCCAGCAGCATGTATTTGCCTACCAGTTTGTCGGCTTTAACCGTGTAAATATTCGTGTCCGGATTAAATTCAAATTTTGCGCCCAATTCTCTGAATCCATAGATATGCGTATCTATTCTTCTCCTTCCTATTTTATCTCCTCCTGGCTTTGTCATGTAAGCCTTACCAAACCGGGCAAGCAGAGGCCCCATTAACATGATGCTTCCCCTAAGGCTCCCCCCTTTTTTCTTAAATTCGTCGGAAATCAGGTAATCAATGTTGACGTTTTGAGCTTCAAAAGTATAAGTGTGATTGTCGATTTTACTTACTTTTACCCCAAGGTCGGACAAAAGTTCTATAAGCTTTAACACATCCACAATGCACGGGATGTTCGATACGGTAACTTTTTCGGGGGTTAACAGAACTGCGCACAGAATCTGGAGGGCTTCATTCTTTGCCCCCTGGGGTACCAGTTTTCCCTTGAGTCTTTTACCACCGATAACTTCAAAAAAAGCCATTTATTTTCTGTGATTGTTGCGATGAAACCTGTTTTTAACTTTTTTGAAGTGCTTCTTGTTTTGATTGCCACGTAATTCTTCGTGCGAAGATAGAGTAAGGCCTTCCGAGGCCTTCAGGCCGCCCTCCGACAATGCATTCAAATGCTGGAAAACCACATCGTCTCCGATTTGCTCCTTGTTCCAATTCATGTAGGATTTTTTCAGATGATTGGCTATTTGACGAATGAGTTCATTCTTTTCATCTCCTTCCGGAAGGGATTTTGCTTTTTCAATGATCCTTTCAATTGTTCTGCCGTAAGGCCTGAATTTTATTTTTTTTGTAGGATAAGGAATTTTCTCCGGTGGGGTATGATTGCTCTTAAGATCTGGCTTGGGAAAGGGGCTATCGATATCAAGTTTGTTTTCCGACATGATAAACAAATGATCCCATAATTTGTGATGAAAATCCTGAGAGTCACGCAACTGCGGATTCATATTCCCCATCACTTCAATGATGGCGCGGGCACACAAATTCCGCTCTTCACGATCGGGAATTTCACAACAGTACTGAATCCATTCATGTATATACCTCCCATATTCAGGAAGCAATAGTTTTTTTCTTTGGGTATTATAAGCCATTTATGTAAAAATATCGATTTTAAACATTAAAAAAAAAGGGTAACAAAAAGAAATCAAAAAGTATTTGTTAGTTACTCATTAATCTCTTTTTTCATATTTCTTTTTGTTTTTGCGCATCATTTTTCTAAAAATTTTTTCTTGTTTTTTTCGGACTTTGTAATTTTCTATAGCCATTTCTTTACTTGGCCTGTGTTTGGACTTTCTTCCCAGATACGGATTGTATGCTTCTTGATTTTTTTTCCATCGCCTCCATACTTTTTTCCGAAAACGCTTTTCCCTGAACATGTGATCTTGCTGTGAGAATGCACTTTGTTCAAACAACAGAAAAAATAAAAAAGGAAAAAGCAAAATATATCGGTATAATTTTAAAATTGCCATTTATCTCTGCACATTAGGAAGCATAGGTACAAATTTAAAATTACCAAATTCTTTCAAAGAAATTTGGCCATTTGCATCTTTTATGATTTTGGTCATGATTTCAGTATCGCCTTTGGTTACCGGAATTACCATGATTCCTCCTTTATCAAGTTGATCGACCAAGGCATCCGGAATGTAGGGTGCTGCACAAGTGACAATAATCCTTTGGTAAGGGGCATAGACAGGCACTCCTTTAAAACCGTCGCCATAAAAAAGGCGAGCGCCAGTGAAGCCCAACGTGGGTAAAAATTCTTTGGTAGATTCAAACAGTTCCCTTTGACGCTCGATGGAATAGACTTTCATGCCCAACTTCAACAATATTGCCGTTTGATACCCGCAACCGGTGCCAATTTCCAATACCTTTAGGCCTTTGGCAGGTTCAAGCAATTCTGTTTGGAATGCCACCGTATAAGGCTGGGATATGGTTTGGCCTGCAACAATCGGGATGGCCTTGTTTTCATAGGCATGATCCAACAGGGCAGACCTTTCCAGATTTTTTTCAATGAACAAATGCCTTGGAATTTCGCTCATGGCTTGCAGGACTTCTTCATTCTTAATGCCTGCTTTTCTGATTTCTTCTATCAGTTTTCGTCGTTTTCCAATACTTAAGTAATCCTCCTTCACAAATTCAAAACTAAAGATATAGATTTTTGATATTCCCTATTTTTACCGCTTCTTTTAACAATATATGGTTTAAACTTACGTTTATTTTTTGAAAAATGATAAATCGCATTGCGCTCATCGGTTTGGGATATTTGGGTAAAATTCATTTGAAATTGCTATTCGAAAATGCAGAATGGAGATTGGTTGGAGTGTATGATATTGATAAAAACCTTACCCGACAACTTGCCGAACATTACAATGTAAAGCCATTCGGTTCATTGTATGAAGCCATTGAACATTCTGAGGTTTTAGATATCGTTACCCCAAGCAATACGCATTTCGACATAGCACGCCAGGCTATAATGGCCGGAAAACATCTATTCATTGAAAAACCCATTACTCCCACTTCAAAAGAAGCAGAAATTCTGAACAACCTGGCCAAAGAAAATGGCGTGTGCGTGCAAGTGGGACATGTTGAACGTTTTAATCCTGCTTTTATTGCAGCTAAGCCATATTTCAGAAATCCCAGGTTCATTGAAGCACATCGCCTTTCACAATATACCGTAAGAGGCACCGACGTTTCGGTGGTTACGGATTTGATGATGCACGACATCGATTTGCTGTTAAGCATTGTGAAAGACCCCATCAAAGAAGTTCAAGCCAGCGGTGCCACTTTAGTGAGCGGATCGCCCGATATCGTTAATGCACGTATTGCTTTTTTTAACGGTACTGTAGCCAACCTGACAGCCAGCAGGCTGTCTTTTAAAAACATACGGAAATTCAGGGTATTCAGCGAAGACAATTTTGCATCCGTAAATCTGCTTGATAAAATTACCGAAGTTATCCGTATCCAAAATGCAGGTATCCATTCAAAGAATCTCATTCTGGATACCGGAAAATCAGTTCCAAAAAAAGAAGTGGTGTTCGAACATCCTATTGTTCTGCCCACCAATGCCATCAAGGAAGAACTTCGCACTTTCTATGCCGCCATCAACAGTAACAAAATTCCCCCCGTCAGCATTGAAGATGCCATCACATCCCTGAAAGTGGCCGAAGAAATTGAAAAACTTGTCAGTTAATGTTTAAGGGATATTATTGGTTGTTGTTTTTGTTTTTAATATCGTGCAAGCGCGACAAGCATAAGGCACCCGAAGTTTTTTATGTAAAGCCCGATCCCGTATTGCTGACCACCCAAGCCGGACAGGGAAGTGCTCATCATAAAATTACCGATATTTGGTTTTATTCCGACGGAAAATTCAGGGGAATCTATCCGGTAGGAAACCCCATTCCCGTCATTAAAAGCTCAGAAAAACAACGACTGGATTTTTTTGCGGGCATACTTAATTCCGGATCTTCCCAATCAAGAATCTCCTGGGATCTGTATGCTCCTATCCGGTTGGATACCTCTGCCTCACCTTTACAAACCCTTAACATTCCGCTTTCATTTACCTACAAAAATTCTGTGGTTTTTGCGTGGATGGAAGACTTTGAAATGCCCGGCTTCAGCTTAATCAAATCATCGGTGGCCGACACTAATTTTAAAGTTCACCAAAATAACTCCCATGTCTTTGAAGGAAATCGCAGTATTGAATTCGGGCTGGCCGGCAACAAACAATTGGCTCAGTTTGAATCGGCATCTAGCTATACTTTTCCGGCTACTTCACAAAATATTTTTCTGGAATTAAGCTACAAGTGCAACTGTGAATTTGAAGTGGGAATTCAGTCATTGGCACAGTATTTTCCGGTCAGGTTCATTACTCCAAAAGAACATTGGAATAAAATCTATTTATTTCTGACGGAAGCCATCAGGGCCGATGCCTTTAACAATGAAAAAAAAATTATCATTAAGCTCAGGCGCGACTCTGAAATTCCCGAACAAAAAGTTTGGATCGATAATATCAAATTGGTGTACTTACCATGAATAAAAAGGTTCAAACATTGGCTTCGGTGTTGTCGGATTTTTTGGCTGCCTTTGTATCCTGGTTTGTCTTTTATTATTTCCGAAAAAACATCATAGAAGCAGAAAAATTCGGTGTATTGCAAATTTGGTGGACCGAAAAAAAATTCTGGATTACGGCATTCATCATATCCTCGCTGTGGGTTTTATTTTATGCATTTTTGGGAACCTACATCAATGTTCTCAGGCGTTCCCGTATCAACGAATTTATTCATACATTCAAAGTGAGTCTGGCAGGTAATGCCATATTGTTTTTCTTTCTGATTTTGGATGATATCGTCAGGGATTACAAGGACTATTACAGATTATTTTTAGTTTTGTTTTTAACCCATTTCTCGTTCACGGCCTTTATTCGTTTTATTCTGTCCTCACGGATCAATAATAAAATTCATTCCAAACAATTTGGGTTCCGAACTATTCTGATTGGAAGCAATCAGAAGGCCCTGGAAATATATCATTCCATCAGAGACATGAAAAAGGGCGCCGGTTACGATATTATCGGATTTGTTCACATTAAAGAAAAAAACGGGCTTTCCGATGAATTAATGAAAAATATTCCCCATTTGGGAGATTATGACCAATTACAAGATATTATCAATCGTTATCAACCTGAAGAGGCAATTATTGCCCTGGAAAGTAACGAACATGAGTTTTTAAAAAAAATAACAGACGACCTGGCCGATTTTGGAATTGTGATCAAAATAATTCCCGACATGTACAATATTCTTGCCGGACAGGTTAAAATGAATTCCTTGTTTGATGCTCCGCTGATTGTGGTGGAGCATAACACCATGCCCCCATGGCAACGATCGGTGAAGCGTTTTTTAGATATTGTCATATCATTGCTTTTTATGATTACTTTTTGGTGGCTTTATCTTGTAATTGCCCTACTGGTAAAATTCAGTTCAAAAGGCCCTGTATTTTTCCGACAAGAAAGGATTGGGCTGCACGGAAAACCTTTTCAGATTATTAAATTCAGAACAATGGTGCAGGATGCTGAAAAAAACGGCCCCATGCTTTCTTCGGCAACCGACCCGAGGATTACCAAAATCGGAAAATTCCTGAGAGCATACCGACTGGATGAGTTACCTCAATTTTGGAATGTACTTAAAGGTGAAATGAGCCTTGTGGGCCCCCGTCCTGAGCGTCAGTACTATATTGATCAAATCATCAAAAAAGCTCCTCACTTTAAGCACCTCAAAAAAGTTAGGCCCGGCATTACCAGTTGGGGACAAGTGAAATTCGGGTATGCTGAAAATCCCGATCAAATGATTGAACGTTTGAAATATGATATTTTATACATTGAAAACATGAGCTTACTTCTGGATTTTAAAATCATGATCCATACCCTACTGACCATCATCAGTGGTAAAGGAAAATAATCAATACAAATAATCCTTAATCAACACCAAATCTTTCTCATTAAGGGTGCTTTTGTATAGAAAACCTTCCAGCCGATCATTTAACTCTATAATTAAATTTTGTTGGATATCCTCACGATATTCCGCATCTTTTATTTCCACGTAAATTTTTGAATAGCTTACAGTGGTATCACACAATTTGATGATATAGTTCTGATGCATTTCCGCATAATTTAAATTTTTGGCAAAGCGCGAACTCACATACATCGGAAATGGTTCTTTCACCTGATGACCATATTTGTTCTTCAAAACCCAATTGGCATGGATGGCAGGATGCCCGGTTTCGTGTACTTGCATAGCACAAGATTCTTTAACAAACCCTATGGTGGAAGCATATACATCATCTTCTTCCGCTATCATAAAAAAATTTTCCCTGAGGGTAAGGGTGTCGTTGATGCATAACGAACTATCGAGAAAAAAACCATTACGTTCGCCTTTCAAGATCCGGCGATAATCTTTGGCATACATGAAATAAACCTTACAAAAGGTAAAATACTTTTTAAAGAGCCTGTACTGAAGTAGATATTTTCTCCTGAACTTCTCATATCGTAATGCTGCTTCTTTAGCATTTCCCGAAATTATTAATTTTTTAATTTTTGATTGTTCATCGGGAATACGGACAATAAGGGCACCGTTTTTCAGTTGGCGTATTTGCCATGCTGCCAGTAACTTGGCCTTTTTGGAAAATTTTTGCCTGTCCTGATATTTCTGACAATCCGATTCCTGAGCGTCCACTAACGATAAAAAACAAATTACCAAAAAGAAAAACCTACTTAACCGGTGCACCATTTTGTGTTTTTGTTTCAGGAGCCACAAAAATTAATTTTCCATCAGAATTCTCTGCCATGAGGATCATCCCTTTGCTTTCAATTCCCCTAAGCTTCTTTGGAGCAAGGTTGGCTAAAAGTAAAACCTGCTTTCCGATGATTTCCTCGGGGGTATAATGAAGTGCAATGCCACTGACCACGGTTCTTTTTTCTTTGCCGTCGTTTAAAGTCAGCCTCAGTAATTTATCGGCACCGGCCACCTTTTCTGCCTGTTCGATGGTGGCCACAATCAACCTAAGCCTGGAAAAATCATCATAAGAGATTTCATTCACCGGTTTTTCTTCGGGTTCAGAAGTTGTTGATTTATTTTTTACTTCATTTAATTTTTTTATTTGATTTTCAACTTCAAGGTCCTCAATCTTTCTGAACAAGATTTCCGGCTTTCCGAATTTATGGCCCGGGGGAATAAGATGATCGTGTTCCAGATTGTTCCATCCTAGATGATGGCAAGCCAGCATGTTTTTCAACTTTTCCGAAGTAAATGGTAAAAAAGGTTCGCATACTACCGATAGCATGGCCGTTATTTGAACGGAAGTGTACAGTATGGCTTTTTTTCGTTCTTCCTGAGTGTCGCCCAACTTCCAGGGTTCCATATCGGCAAGGTATTTATTTCCGATTCGGGCTACCTGCATCATTTTCTGAATGGCATCACGAAAATGAAATTCTTCAATGCATCCGGCCATTTCCCGAATGGCTGCCTTACATTCGGAGAGGGCATGCAAATCCTCTTTTATAAAAGAAGAAGGATTAGGTACCTGCCCATTAAAAAATTTATGCGTTAAAACCAAGGTGCGATGAACGAAATTACCCAGTATGGCAACCAGTTCGCTATTATGGCGCAACTGAAATTCTTTCCATGTAAAATCGTTGTCTTTTGTTTCGGGCATGTTAGTGCATAAAGCATAACGTAAAGAATCCTGCATACCAGGAAAGTCTTCAAGATATTCATGTACCCAAACCGCCCAACGACGAGATGTGGAAATTTTTTGACCTTCCAAATTCAGGAATTCGTTAGCCGGAACATTGTCGGGAAGAATAAAATTTCCGTGAGCCATGAGCATGGCCGGAAATATAATACAATGGAACACAATATTATCTTTTCCGATAAAGTGAATCAGGCGTGTTTTTTTATCTTGCCAGTATGTTTTCCAGCGTTCGGGCATGAGCTCTTTGGTGGCCGAGATATAACCGATGGGAGCATCGAACCAAACGTAAAGCACTTTGCCCTTGGCTTCTTCCAGGGGCACGGGAACTCCCCATTCAAGATCGCGCGTCATGGCCCGGGGTTGGAGCCCATCGCCCATCTCAAGCCAACTTTTACATTGCCCCATAACATTTGGCTTCCAGTTCTTGCGTGTATTAATATACTGCTCTATGTCTTTCTGAAAGAGGTTTAGCGGCAAATACCAATTTTTCGTTTTACGCAACACTGGGGGTTTTCCGCTCAGAAGGGAACGCGGATTCTTCAGTTCCATAGGACTGAGAGAAGTACCGCATTTTTCACATTGATCGCCATAGGCATCGGGATTTCCGCATTTGGGGCATTCCCCGGCTATGTAACGATCGGCCAAAAACTGACAGGCTTCTTCATCGTAATATTGTTCCGTCTCGATAATTTGGAATATTCCTTTATCATTCAAAACCTTAAAAAACTCAGATGCGGTTTGGTAATGTCCGGGATGCGTAGTCCTTGAATAAATGTCGAAGTGAATTCCAAAATCCCGGAAAGTCTGCTTCATAAGTTCATGATATCGATCCACAATTTGCCTTGGACTTACTCCTTCTTTTTTTGCCTGAAGTGTAATGGGGACGCCATGCTCATCACTTCCGCATATGAAAACCACGTCTTCCCCCTTAAGCCTGAGAAACCTTACATAAATGTCTGCCGGCAGATAGCAACCTGCAATATGCCCAATATGCAATGGTCCGTTGGCATAGGGCAAAGCCGCTGTAACCAAAGTCCTTTCAAATTCCTTATGCATGTAAATTTTTGCTAAGATACGAGTTATCGGATGAATATTTATCCCGGGCTGCGTATTTTAAGAATAATGTTTCAGAAGTTTATTTTTTTATTTGTTCAATTTCCACTTTCAACCCCCTGAGCATGTTCATGATGCTTTCAAGATTAAGTTCTTCTTGTTTGTATTGCCCGATATTAAGTGAACAAACATATTCCCAAACTTCAAGCACTTCAGAAAAAGACACTTCAAACGGAGGATATTTCTTATTGTCGGAATGAAGTTCCAAAATCTGTTTGCGTCTGTGGATATTCATAATTCTTTTGTATGTGATTCCGTCGTCTTTGGTAACCACCACATAAGTATTGCCGGGCTTTATTTCATCCAGTTTTTCAAGGTATTTTCCAATGACGAAAGAACCATCGTTCAAAGGAGGCATACTGTCGCCGCGAATTGGGAAAGCGCGATGTTTGCCTGTCGGAAGAAAAGGCAGTTGCATTTTCGGCAGACGTTCAATATAGGAAGGATCGCCATATCCCTTCAGGTATCCGGCCGAAGCTTTCATGGGAACGAGTTCAATCATATCGTTACCATCATTGTCAATCAGTATGGGAAAAAGTATCCTGTTCTTTCCGATTTTCATTAAGCCATTCAGATCGGTTTTTCGAAGATCTCCTTTAATTAAGGCATCAATGGCCACGTGAAAGTATTCAGAAAGTTTAATGAGAATTTCCAAAGGGGGTTCGTTGCGGGCTTCTTCATAAGCTCCCAGGCGGCTGCGCGTAATATTCAATTCATCGGCCAGCTGTTCCTGCGAAATCCCCATCAGATTCCGAAGGTAACGGATATTATAAGCAACACGGTCAATAACTTTATTTTTCATAGCGTAAATATACTACAAAAAATAGCAATAAAAAAATAGATTATTTTAAATACAGTGTGTTAACATTGCTTTAAAATAAAAAACCCCGCGAATACGGGGCTTTTCTTATGCTTTGGCGGCTGCCTTTGCTTTTGCTTTTCTTCTTTTATTCTTTTTTGAAAGGCGAGTATTGCCGCTGGTTCCAATGTGGATTTTTCCACGCTTGGTTCTTTTGTCTCCTTTTCCCATACTCTGAAATTTCGGCAAAAATAGGGAATATATTTCGCTTGTTAAAACCTTTTGAACATATTGAATGGCCTTTGGGGCTTTTCAATTTTGGTAAGAATTTCCTGATAACGGTTTTTGTTGCTCAAGACTTCAACGGCTTTCAATATTTCAAGGTCTTTCGACGAATTAAATTCCGCAAGTCCCGATTCCATAAACTGTTGCTTCACAATTTCCCTTTCTATTGAATATTTGATGATATCCTTTTTCAAAAGAATTTCCTTTTGCTGGTATTCATGCAATCTGCTCCGCAATGCCTCCAGGGTCGCCTGGTTTTGTTCCCATTGTTTTTCTTCTTTCATCGAAGCAATAAGGTTCTCCAGGTTTATAAACGACTCGCTTTTATATACAAATTTTTTTTCTTTAAGAAAATCGAGAAAATTTTTCCAATCTTCCTCGCTTAACTGAACCTTGGAAGCAGTTTGAAGTTTACCTTGGTTTTTCTTTCGGAAATTCACAGCAAAATCAAAAATCATCCATTCATCATACAATGATTTTAAAATTCCTTTTTCAAATATATTTTCCACTTCCACATCGGGGTTGATGCCGGCCCCGTCGTAAACAATCCTTCCTTTTTTGGTTTTGAAGGCCGTAATCAAGCTGTCGGGAATTTTTTCCACACGCCCCTCCTCATCACGGTTGGAATAATCGAGTGCCTGAACGCAACGCCCGCTGGGAATATAATATTTGGCAACGGTGAATTTGAGCTTAGTATTATACACAAGATCTTTGGTTTGTTGTACCAGGCCTTTTCCAAACGTACGCCTTCCCACAACCACTCCCCTATCCAAATCCTGAATGGCACCGGCCACAATTTCGGATGCTGAAGCTGATGTCTCGTCGACCAAAATACACAAGGGTATAGTAAGATCGGTGGGTTGATAAAGGGTGATGTAACTTTTATCCCATGAAGAATAACGCCCTTTGGTAAAAACAACTTCAGTACCTTTTTCAATGAAAAGGTTAACAATATTAACAGCCTCATGCAACAATCCACCCGGGTTACCCCTTAAATCCAAAATAATGGAACGCATTCCTTTGGCTTTAAGCTGCCCCAAAGCATCTTTTAACTCCCGCGAACATTGGTCGGTAAAGGACAGTAATTTGATATAACCAATGCCTTCTTTTTCATCGATGATGGAACTAAAAGGAATATTTTTGGGTTTTATCTCTGCTCTCTGCAAAACCTTGTTCAATTCTTTGTCTTGCAAAGTAGAGTAATATTTTATCTGAACGGTGGTGCCGGGTTGGCCTTTTAGCAGCGATGAGATTTCATCCGGATTTTTTTTGGCAACGGAAATACCGTTTACCTCCAATATAATGTCGCCGGGTTGTAGGCCGCTTTTGTGTGCCACGGAGTTTTCAAAAACTTCCGTAATAACGGGCTTCTGGTCGCGAATCAAAAAAGACGCACCAATGCCACCATATTCACCCGAGTACATGAATTTAAAATCTTCCAGTTCATTTTCAGTATAAAGAACAGTGTAGGGATCTAGAGAGTTTAAAGCGGCATCCGTAGCCGTTTTAATCAGCTTCCCTGGCTCCACCTGTTCCACATAACCGGCATACAATTCCCTGAAAACCGAATTGAAAATTTCAAGATTTTTGGAAATTTCAAAATATTGATCGAATTTTTTAAAACCAAAAACGGCAAGTAAAGAAACGGATAAAAAAATATATATTTTTTTATTTTTTTTAAAAAAAGACATATCGTAAATTTTTGTAAATTTACAATAAAAATTTACCTTATGACTTCAAGATATCTGCACATTCCACTATTGTTTTTTATACTTCTATCAGGTGCATGTAAAAAGGATAAAGAAGTCACCACTACCAATACTATACCCACACCTCCCACTGCAAACCTCCACATTCATTTTTCCCATCAGGCCGATTCTCTTACCTTATTTCCCGGCCAATCCTACACCCTACCCGGAAATCAGTCATATTCCGTAGATGTTTTTAAATATTACATCAGCAATATTGAACTGCATTACACAAACGGTAATGTATTTAAGGAAGATTATTCATACCATCTTATTGATTTCAAGGGCAAAAGTGAAATTATCCTTAATAAGGTTCCTATTGGTAAAATTGGGTTAATAAAATTCATGATAGGTGTTGACAGTGCCAAAAACGTATCCGGACCGCAAACCGGCGACCTTAGCCCTTCCCTGGGAATGTTCTGGTCTTGGAACACCGGTTATATCATGGTAAAGTTTGAAGGAGCCTCACCTCAATCGGGCGATCCTAACAAACAATTAGTTTATCATATAGGCGGTTTTAAAGGTCTGAACAAAGCCCAACGGACGGTGTTTATTACTTTGCCTTCTAAAGCCACCATGGAAAATAACAAAAACTATGAACTTTCCCTGATAACGAATGCATCCCGATTGTTTTACGGAACTCATCAGATTGATTTCTCAACTAACTATTTTACCATGTCGAGTAATAAAAATGCCAGTGATTTTGCTGACAATTATATGCACATGATTTCCTATAAAAATTTTTCCGAGCAATGATTTTGAGGGTCGTCTTCATTCCGATTATTTTAGTATTCTTCTTTTTATCATGTAAAGTTGATCCCAAAGTAAAACCACACTTCGACGAAAATGAATTAAAGGAAATTATTCCTACTGGCTGGCCTGAACCGGTCTATCGTTTTCAAAACAACCCTATTAATAAAGCCACCTTTGAATTGGGCCGAGCATTGTTCTACGACCCAATCCTATCCGTTGACAGCACCGTTTCGTGCGAATCGTGTCATCAGCAGTTCGTGGCATTTGCTCATTCCGACCATGCCCTGAGCCATGGGGTGGCCAATCAACTGACCACCCGCAATTCCCCTGCTTTGTTCAACCTGAATTGGCATCCGTTATTTATGCACGACGGGGGAGTAAACCATATCGAGGTACAACCTTTAGCTCCCATTAATAACCCCATTGAAATGGGCGAGAACACAGTTCATGTAATAAAAAAATTGCGCCGTTCTGCCCGATACAAAAAAATGTTTGAAGATGCCTTCGGTAAAGGAGCCGAAATTAATGACGCACAAATGCTCAAAGCACTGGCCCAATTCATGGCATTGATGTATTCATACAACAGCAAATACGATCGCGTAAAGCGCGGCGAGGCAGAATTCCATCAGGATGAACTTGAGGGCTACCAGATTTTTCAACAGAAATGCAATCAATGCCATAAAGAACCCTTGTTTTCCGATTTTCAATTCCGAAATAACGGCTTATCCGTTAATCCGGCCATTAACGATTCGGGAAGAGCTCATATCACCGGGCTTCCTTCCGACAGGTATAAATTCAAAACTCCATCGCTTCGCAATATTACCTTAACGGCTCCCTACATGCACGACGGACGTTTTAATACGTTGGATCAATGCCTGCAACACTACGTTTCGGGAATTACCAATACGGTGAACCTGGCTCCCGAACTTCAGGGAGGCATACCCCTTACTCCTTCGGAAATTCAAAAACTTAAGGCATTCCTGGCTACCCTAACCGATTATACTCTTTTGACGGATAAAAAATTTTCCAATCCGTATGCAAATTAACAATCGAATTGTTCCATTACTCATCTTCATCATTGGCTATTCCTGCAAGAAGAACCAGGTGGGAGGCAAATCCGACATCCAAGGGGTGGTGAAGCATCATGCTTCCGTTATGCCCGGAGCCAGGGTCTTTGTAAAATATGGAACCGAAGATTTTCCGGGCCCCGACACCACACGTTACGATTATATGGTGAAAGCCGATGAACAGGGAAAATTTAAAATTTCTTTTTACAAAGGAAAATATTACTTGTATGCCGTGGTTTTCGATTATTCACTAAATCCTCCGGCCTGGACCGTAGGCGGCCTGCCTTTGAATCTGCGAACAAACGAAGATATGTCCATCATTCTTGCCGTTACGGAACAACACTGAAATGCAAATTACCCTTGCCAGAATCATGAAATCGACGGGCAGCCATTACAAGATTCTTTTGCCCGATCATTCCGAACACGAAGCAGTTCTTTCAGGAAAAATACGTCTGGAAAACAGAAAAACCACCAATCCTGTTTGTGTCGGAGATTGGGTGGATGTGGAGTGGTCTGAAAATGTGTATGTAATAAGGCGCATTCATCCAAGAAAAAATTATATCATCCGTCAATCGAATAACCTTAGTAAACTTACCCATACCATTGCCGCAAACCTTGACCAGGCCTTTCTTATGGTAACCTTTTCAGTTCCTTTTACTCCACAGGGTTTTATCGACAGGTTTCTGGTTACCTGCGAAGCTTACAGAATTCCGGCTTTTCTGGTGGTTAATAAATCCGATTTACATGATGAAGCCATACAGGAATATGCCCAACACATGAAAAAAATATATGAAAATGCCGGCTACCCGGTGTTTTTCATATCGTGTGCCAAAAAATACGGAATTGATGATTTAATCAAGCACCTGGAAGGTAAAACTACTTTGATAAGCGGCAATTCCGGAACAGGAAAATCATCTTTGATTAAAATTTTAATTCCTGAATTGAATATTAAAATTGCTCCCGTATCGCATAAGCATTTGAAAGGAAAACACACCACTACCTTTGCCGAGATGTATCGTCTGAACAACAATAGTTTTATCATTGATACGCCCGGCATTCGGGATCTCGGATTGGTAGAAATGAAGCCCGATGAAGTTGGCCATTACTTTCCTGAAATCAGGAAATACATGAATGATTGTAAATTCAATAATTGCACACACGACCATGAACCGGAGTGTGCCGTCAGGGAAGCTGTAGAATCGGGCTTTATAAGTAAGGAACGTTATTCCGGCTACCTTCAGATTATTCACGGGGATGAAATGGAATGGGAAGCATGGAAATTAAAATAATATGTTGAGGGTTCTCATATTAATTATCATAGGCGTTCTTACGGAATTTGTATTTCATCATTTATTAAAGTCGGCTTTTGTAAAATCTAAAATCAAAAAACAGATTCTTTTCATCAACTATGGTTTAATTTTCTATACATCTGCACTTATCATCATCATCACTTTTCACCCTCCTCATCAATGGAACCATGCCTACAGGATACTAAGTGCTTTGGGGATGATCGTTTGGTTTTGCAAGTTCCTGAGCGTGCTTTTTTATATTCTGATTAAACCTTTTCAACTCATGCTAAGATTTTTCTTTAAAAAATTCACTCAATATACAACAGATATCCAAAACAAGGTTGATGTTTTACCAAAAACAGAAAAATTTTCCAGAGGTGAGTTTATTGAAAAAACTGCCCTGGCCGGAGGTGCTTTAATGCTTGGCGGCTTCGGGTTCGGTATGGTGAAAGGGGCATATCATTATAAAATACACAAAGTAAAAATTCCTTTTTCTGAATTGCCTGAGAGTTTTCACCAATTCAAAATTCTTCAAATTTCCGACCTCCACATCGGATCCTTCATCAGTGATAAACCTTTGTGGAAGGTATCTGAAATTATTCACTCATTAAATCCTGACATTATTCTTTTCACCGGTGATATCATCAATAATTATGCAAAAGAACTTGAAGGATTTGAAGATGTACTGAAAAGTTTTCGTTCTCCCATGGGAGTTTATTCCATACTGGGCAATCATGATTACGGGGATTATGTCAGATGGCTTGATTTGAAAGAAAAGGAAAAAAATTTTATGGAAATGATTGAGTTCCAAAAATCCATAGGCTGGAAATTGCTTAGAAATGAAAATGAAATATTAAGTAAAGGAAGACAATCAATAGCCTTAATCGGGGTGGAAAACTGGAGCAAACGGCTTCACTTTCCCAAATATGGAAATTTATCAAAAGCTTACGCAGGAACTGAACATATACCATTCAAGATTTTAATGAGTCACGACCCGAGCCATTGGGATGCGGAAGTGTTGTTGAAATATGCGGACATTCAGCTCACCTTGTCCGGACATACCCATGGATTTCAATTTGGAATTGAGATTCCCGGTTTTAAGTGGAGTCCCGTAAAATATGTGTATCCGCATTGGGCTGGCCTATATAAGAATGGAGCACAATATTTATATGTTAATCGTGGATTAGGTTTTATAGGTTATCCGGGGCGCCTGGGTATTTGGCCGGAAATCACCCTGATAGAACTTCAAAAATCATCAGCCTGAACAGTATTTCTATAATCTGTCAGAATAGTTTGCTTAAAATTTTCTCGGCGATTATTTCTGTTTGTCGGAATTCAGAGCAAGGGCCCTTAGCATCCACATGGGCAAAGGTTTTCCGAATGGCCTTTTTTTCAAATCCAGGTACCACCCTATTTTTTTAACCAAAGGAATTTTTTTTGTCTCGACAAATTCAATCAACTCACCATCGGGGCCCTCAATATACGTAAAATGCCCGGCGGCTTCCCCCATTTCAAAACCTTCTCCTCCATCTACGGTAAAGGGATGGCCATGCTTTTCACAATGCTTTTGCAGTTCACGCATCCCCACAACATCGAAGCACCAGTGGATAAAACCCAAATCGCCCCATTGCCTGCCATCGAAAATCCTGAAGGGCTTCCTGCCTTCTGCCTGCCAAAGTTCCACAAATGCCGAACCCAATACGGGAGCAAACGGGCCCTTCTGCGGGCCGGGCTTGAATAATATTTTTTTTCTGAACGCAATGTTTTCACCCGAAAGGAAATCCGATTCAGCCCGAGAATGATTTTCATCGCACTTCCATTCCGCAAAGCCCAAAACATCCCGATAAAATTTCTCCGAACGTTCAATATCACTCACTCCAACTACCATGCCGCATACCCCACCGATAGGATTCGATGTGTTTTTGAAATATTCGGCAAATTCCATCACCTTGAACGGATTACCGAAAGCATCAAAAAAATAAAAGTATGAAGTGAAATTATCTTTAAAAATTTCGGATACCCTTATCTCCTTTAATTGCAAATATTGGTGTGCTGCCTTAATATTCTGCGTTTTTAAAACAGCTGAATAAAAACCAAGGTCTCCGGGTAAAATTTTTTGCTTTGGCCCTTGGGGAATTCTTTCGGTATATTGCCAAATTTCAAAACCGCCTCCACCGCGCATGTTCAGTGCCAGTATAGCATGCCTTTTCTGAGGTTTTCCTCCGGTGTAGGGGAGCATCAGTTCCGCCACGGCAGCTTCCTCGAATATTTTAACATTAAATCCCAAATGTCGATTATACCAACGATAGGCCTCATGAACATTGCTAACACCTATGCCTGCCTGCTGTATTCCGGAAATGATAAAATTCATGGAACAAAGTAAGCAATAAAAAATGTTTTAGGATGATTTTTCCTACCAAATCAAAATTTTGGGTTCCATATAATCACGGATGGCATAGGCCACTCCTTCCCTGCCCAATCCGCTGTCCTTCACTCCTCCGTAAGGCATGTGATCAAAGCGAAGCGTAGGCACCCCGTTGTGGACAACTCCGCCCACGTCTAAATGTTCAAAACAATATTTTAAAAAATCAATCCGATTGGTAAAAACTCCGCATTGCAAACCGAATTTGGAAGCATTTGCTTTTAAAACAGCTTCTTCATCAGAATTAAATTTTTCCAAAGTAATTACCGGTCCGAAAACCTCTTCGGCATACACCGCACATTCCGTCGGAACATTCTCCAAAATGGTTGGTTCATAAAACTTTCCATCCCGCTTGTGCCCGCATAACACTGATGCTTTTTTGCCCAGGGCATCATCCACCCAACTTTCCACCCGGCGGGCATTTCCATCATCAATCATAACGCTGAAATCCGTTTGCTCATCCGCAGGATTTCCTTTTTTTAATTTTTCTGCACTTTGCCTCATGAGCTTTTTAAATTCATCATAAACATCTCGATGAACAATGAAACGCTGGGCATGAATACAGATTTGGCCGGAATAGGCAAAAGCGCCGTATATAAAAGAAGATAAATTTTTTTCTAAATCAATTCCCTTATCCACAATGACGGCAGCATTTCCGCCAAGTTCCAATATAACTTTCTTTTTGCCCGACCTTTCCTTAATATCCCACCCAACGTCAGGAGAACCGGTAAACGAAAGAACCCTGATATCCGGATGTTCTATAAGTAAATTTCCCGTTTTCCTGTCGGTCGGAACAACATAGAGCATTTTTTTAATATGCTCCGTTTGGTCAATTATTTCGCACAACATCAATAGGGAAGTCGGTGTGAGAGAGGATGGTTTCAGGACTATAGGGCATCCGCACGCCAGCGCGGGCGCCACTTTGTGTACGGCAAGATTTAAAGGAAAATTAAACGGGGAAATGCCGGCCACCACCCCCGCCGGAAACCACTTCACTATTCCTTCTTTCCCTTTACCCGAAGAAGTCCAATCCATGGAAAGGTATTCCTTAGGCAAGCGCTTGGATTCTTCAGCGGCAACGGTAAAAACCTGCACGGCCCTCTCGGTTTCTGCTAGGGCAAAACGATAGGGTTTTCCGGATTCTTTGGCAATGTTGATGGCAAAATCATGTTTGCGTTTTTCCAATTCCCCGGCCACCCACATGCATTCGTTGTAACGAACATGTGAAGGCAAAAACTTCAATTCTCCGAAAGCCCTGTTTGCTTTGGAAACAGCCCTGAGCAATAAATCCTTATCGGCCCCGTAAACCTGAGCATGAATTTCATCGGTATATTTTTCGGTAACGGAAATTTCAATGCTTCCATTCACGAATTCCCCACCCAGGTAACATCCCCACGATTTCATCCGTGCATGGTTTGCTTTTTCCCGAATTCGGTAATCAAAGCCGCTTCAAATTCCAGCCACTCGGCCCAGCGGCGGTTGACACATTCTTTGTCGGGGCCGTATTTTCGGGCAAATTCCAAGAACAAAGTGTAATGTCCTGCTTCACTGGCCATCAGATCAAAATAAAAAGATTTTAGTTCTTCATCATCCACCGTTTGGTGCAATAACTTAAATCGTTCACAGCTTCTTGCCTCCACCATGGCAGCAAAAAGCAGGCGATCTGCCAGGGCCACTTTTTTGTCGTGATGGCCTTTGAGCATGAATTGATAAAGGCGGTTCACATAATCATCCTTACGTTCGGGACCTAATGCCCAGCCCCTGGCTTTAATTTTTTCATGAACAAGCCGAAAATGTTCCAACTCTTCTTTAGCCAGATCCAGCATGGCATCCACCAAATCGGGCTTATCCGGATTATGGACCACAAGGTGAATGGCATTCGAGGCAGCTTTTTGTTCGCACCAGGCGTGGTCTGTAAGCAATTCCTGCAGGTCTGACTTTGCCAGCTGGGCCCATCGGGTATCGGTAGGCAACTTCAACCCTAACATGCTCTTTTACTTTTGGTGCTCCCCGGGGGACTCGAACCCCCGACCCGCTGATTAAGAGTCAGCTGCTCTACCATCTGAGCTAGGGAAGCGTCGTAACAAAATTATCCCAAAAATATCATAGCACAAAATAACCTTGCCCTGGTAATTAAGTTGAAAAAATATTTTTCAATCATTTAAAACCGACAAACTTTCATCCTTTGTACATAACTGTATTTTTCCTTTAATTTGTGATATGCCCGAAACAGAACTTGTGGGAACGTTAAAAACCAAAATACCGGTTGAAACTCTAAAGAAAGCATTTTCGCTGATGGCCACGGCCAAAGCCATGTCGGAATTGTATGAAAAAAACAAGGAAATTACGGCCAAGTATGTGCATGCCACCAGCCGAGGCCACGAGGCCATTCAAATTGCCCTGGGCTTGCAATTACTCCCTCAGGACTACCTGAGCGCTTATTATCGGGACGATTCCATATTGCTGGCAATCGGGATGAAGCCCTATGAATTGATGCTTCAATTACTTGCGAAAAAAGACGACCCTTTTTCCGGCGGCCGGACTTATTACTCCCATCCCTCGCTTAACCGGCCGGATATGCCTAAAATCCCGCATCAATCCAGTGCTACGGGCATGCAGGCCATCCCCACTACCGGCATAGCCATGGGGCTGCAATATAAGGAGATCATGGGCCTCGATGATAAGAGTTTGAAAGATAAACCCGTGGCCGTTTGTTCTTTGGGTGATGCATCCTGCACCGAAGGTGAGGTTTCGGAGGCATTTCAAATGGCTGTTTTGAAAAAACTCCCCATTCTTTATCTGGTTCAGGATAACGGATGGGACATCAGCGCATCGGCGGATGAAATACGTGCGCAGGACATTACCGAATTTGCCAAAGGATTTAAAGGGCTTGAAACACGTACTATAGAAGGAAATGATTTTATACTAAGTTTTAACACCGTGAGGGAATGCCTTCACATCATCCGCACCGAACGCAGGCCGATGTTGATACATGCCAAAGTACCTTTACTGAATCATCACACCAGCGGTGTCAGAAAAGAATGGTATCGCGACGACCTGGAAGAAGCCCAAAAGCGTGACCCATATCCCAAACTCCGTAACCAATTGATTATTGCCGGTGTAACGGCCGAGGAAATCAAACAAATGGAAGAGGAGGCCTATCGCCTTGTGGAGGAGGATTATCAAAAGGCACTGCAGGCGGAAGAACCTGATCCTGCTGATTTAACCAAGCATGAATTTGTTCCCACTCCCGTTACGGAAGAAAAAGGCGAGCGCGCTCCAAAGGGTAAGCAACCCACCGTTATGGTGGATGCGGCATTGTTTGCCATCCGCGAATTGATGGAAAAACATCCGGAATGCCTGCTTTACGGGCAGGATGTGGGGGCAAGGTTGGGCGGTGTATTCCGCGAAGCGGCCACGCTGGCTCAGAAGTTCGGTTCGCATCGTGTTTTTAATACGCCCATACAGGAGGCATTCATTATCGGTTCCACCGTAGGAATGAGCGCCGTGGGCCTGAAGCCCATCGTAGAGGTACAATTCGCCGATTATATTTGGCCGGGCTTGAATCAGTTATTCACGGAAGTGAGCCGCAGTTGTTACCTGAGTAACGGTAAATGGCCCGTGAGCATGATATTGCGCGTCCCCATAGGGGCATACGGCAGCGGAGGGCCCTATCATTCCAGTTCCGTGGAAAGCGTGCTGGCCAACATTCGCGGGATTAAAATATGCTATCCCTCGACCGGAGCCGACCTCAAAGGCCTGATGAAAGCTGCCTACTACGATCCCAACCCCGTCGTGATGCTGGAACACAAGGGTTTGTATTGGAGTAAGATTAAGGGGACGGAAGAAGCCAAAACCATCGAACCCGACGAAAATTATGTGATCCCCATCGGAAAAGCCCGCCTTGTGCAAAGCGCCGATGAAGAAAATATCCGCAAAGGAAATTCTATTCTAATCGTTACTTACGGTATGGGGGTGTATTGGGCACGGGAGGCATCCAAATCGTTTCCGGGCCGGGTTGAAATCATCGACCTACGCACATTGTTTCCTATGGATGAAACCATGATTTATGAAGCAGCACGAAGGCATGGAAAAATTATGATCGTTACCGAAGAACCGCAGAATAACGGCTTTGCCCAGAGCGTGGCTTCACGCATCATGCAACATTGCTTTGAATATCTGGATGCCCCGGTATTGGTGGTAGGTGCCGTTGATGTCCCTGCCATCCCGTTGAACTCAGGACTGGAAAAAGCCATGCTTCCGGATGCCGAAAATGTAAAAAATAAGATAGAGTATCTTATTGATTATTAAAAAAAACTATTTACTGATTGGTTTTCAAATATCTGAATGAGGCCTGATTGCCTTTATCATCTCTAAAAACTATCAGATACAGGCCCGCAGGAAAAGCCGTAAGGTCTATTTCCGTTTCTTTAATTTCGTTTGAAATAATTTTATCATACAAACGCTTACCGTCGGCTCCGTAAACATTTGCCGTTATCATATTGATATCGGAAGGCAACAATGCTTGTATATGCCCGTCTCCGACGGAAGGATAGAGCAGGATATTAAGTTTTTCCGTTTGAGTATCAGAAAGTGATGTTGTATTAACGGTCTTTCTTACCAATACATTATCCAAATAAACCCCATCCTCAAAACCGTAATTATCGGCAGTGAATTCAAACCTGATTTTAATTTGGTTTCCGATATAAGGAGTAAGATCAATTTCTTCTTTTAACCATTCGTTTTGAACGCCTTCATGTGCGGGCTCTGAACCAAACACATGAGGCGGTGGCGTGCTGTATTTTCCGCAAAGGGCAGTCCAGGATTGGCCGTTGTTCGTAGAAACATATACTTTAAACAAATCGAAGGTTTTTTCCGTAATGTATCGCAAATAGAATTGAAGATGTGCCCGATTGGCATTGGTCAGGTTGAGGTTGTTGGAAGTGGTTAAAACCGAGATTTGATTATTTTGGTACCAACCGCCCGGGCTGTCGGCCATGCAAAAAGGCGGGCTGACAAAGGTGTTGGATTCCACGGCAAAATTCTGGCTTACCCAATTCTGAACCGGTGTGTCAAAGCCGTCAGACAGAAGCGTGACAGGGGCGCCGTAAATTTTTCTGATGGTGTCGTCGTGATTATACGAACCGTTGAAGCAACGAAGGATATAGCGGATTTCCTGGCCTTGCTGCAAACCGGGGCTCAGGACAAATGAGATGGAATCTTTCTTTCTCTGCGTAATTCCCAGTGTATAAACTTTCGGAGAACCCACCGAGGAAATACCCTGCAGTGGAACGACACTTAACGTAAACGTTCCGGGATTTTGGATGCCCAGGCGCTGGATGGAGTACTTTATAAATCCGTTGGTTGAAATAAAATGATCGTTCTGATCTTCCACACGAGCCATGCGCAGGGCGGAAAGGCCGAATCGCAGGTTGGAAAAATAATTGGCTTTGGCTATATCAAGAATGTTGGAAGGCAAGGGCCAGAATCCGTCGTTGATGCTTCCGCTCTCGGGGGTCATGGCCAGGATTTTTCCTTTTTGAGTTTGTTCGCCATACATCCAGTCGTCGCTGCTGCCGTTCACAATATACATCACGGTTTGGTCGGCCGTACCGTAAGTATATCGGTTTTCCACACACATAAAATCCGACTGGTCGTTGAACCAGGCCGAGTCGGGCGTGTAAAAAGAATACTGGTAGCCCCAGGGATAGATCAATAAGTTACTGTAAGAATGCGCGTTTAATCCGTGAACAAACTGCCGGTTAAGGCAAAAATGGCGAATGGCCTGAGTTTCGGGCTCAGAAAAAGGGCCTGTTCCCCTGTAGGTTTGAGCCGATGGCGTGGGTGAAGAACCCAAGTTGTCTATCCCCCACATGTATCCGTAATTGCGGTTCAAGTCCACCCCATAGGTATTATCGGCATTCAATCTGCGGTTTTTCCTGAACATCCCTCCTCCGTTGGGATTTGTGGTTTTGTTATATTCATAACCGTCGGGGTTAAGGCATGGGATGAAGAACAGTTCGGCATTATCTACCAGATATTTGATATCGGGATCGGTGTTATAATTTTCCAGTATGTACCACATGAAAAAAATTAACTGTGTCATCGACATGGGCTCGCGGGCATGATGAATGGAGGTATAAAGGATTTCGGTTTCGTTTTCATCAACATTTGGGTTATCGGAAATTTTAACATAGTAAATGGGCCTGCCTTCGATGCTTAGGGTGGAAGATATGGGCTGCTTGGCCGTGATTAAATTCGGATAGAGCAATTTCATGCTGTCGATGATATGAATCATTTGCTGAAGCGTGTAGAACCCGCCCATGGTACCCAAATGAAACCATTGCGGTTTTTTCAAGGTGGGAAATCCCTGGCAGTTTGAGTGAAATTTGATTTTTTGGGCATTCATGGATTTCAAATCATCGGCAGCACGTTTTTCGTAAAATGCCGAGACATCTTCAATCAGGACGGCATAGGGTATTCCTTCCGCTTTCAACAAATTCAATTCCTCGTCGGACAATTCAAGAATTGCTTTGCCCCTGCTCCAGTGGCCGTGGTCGGCTTCCATGCCCATGGATGCCAATTTTCTTTGGAGTTCGCCCGCCTCGTATCCCGTAATCATGATACGGTGATATTTTATATTTTGGCTCTGGGCATGAACGCGAAAAGCAAAAAAAGCCAAAAACAATACGCTAAAAAATTTTGAAGCCATAACAAGTAAAGTTAGTAATTTTCATTCAAATTAACAATGGATTTAAAAAACCTGCAACTTAGGGTACTTTCCGCCGTATTCTACGGAATACTGGTAATTTTCTGCATTCATTTTCATGTGATTACCACCGCCCTGCTTATGGCCTTTTTCGGTTTTTTATGCCTGGGCGAATACGGAAATGCATTGGAAAAAATTCAAGGTAAAAAAACATTTACTTTTGTTTTTCAGATTTTATTTCTGATCATTATTTCCATTCAATTATATGCTTACATTTTTGAGTTGGAGTATGACATTAAGTTCATGGTTTTTTGGACCGTGATATTAAGTATTATCTCCGTTTTATTATTTATCGGAAAAGAATATTTAAAGCCGACGGTGAATATGGTTTTCGGATTTTTATATATTTCCATTCCTTTTTTAATGGCGAATAACATACGTGCGGTATCCGAAAATTCGGATTTGCGGGGATATCCCTTGTTTTTCCTGTTCTTTTCGATTTGGATAACCGATACCATGGCTTACTTTGGAGGAAGTTTGATGGGTAAAAGGCCGTTGTTGCCTGAAGTGTCTCCAAATAAAACTTGGGAAGGAACCGTAACGGGAATTTTGTTTGCGGGCATCTTTGGTTATTTTTTTTCGGAGAGCATGACGGGCATGAGCCCGTTCAAAGGGTTGGCAGCAGGGATATTGTCGGGGATTTTCAGCACCACGGGGGATTTGTTTCAAAGTTACATCAAGCGCATGGCGGGCTTAAAAGACAGCGGCAACATCATGCCCGGACACGGAGGCGCATGGGACCGCCTGGACAGCTTTTTGTTTGTAGTGCCGGTTGGTTATTGTTTGTATCATTTATTCTAATAAAAATCTCTTAAAATACATTATGCCACTTTTAAAATGTTAAATATTTAAATTTAAGAGCGCTGCATATCACAATGAATTAGCAAATAATGAACTAAATAAATAATCTGAATTTTCTTTAACCTATGCTGCTGAATGGTTTTGGTGATGGTCTAATATATGATATAGTAGCCCATTCATTAATTCTGAGTTCTTTTGGCCTTACATCTGCCTTTTATCAGGGAGAATAGAGCGGGTATCAGAGTACAAATACGTATAGCAGCATTAAAGTTAAATTTTAAAAACTGCACTTATTTGTTGAATACAGCTTGAATTTACCAGCGACATTCCGCATAAAGTCAAACGCCTGTTATGCATTCATAGTTTTCTAATTCGACTCATAATCTTTAAGTGTCCTTCCGTCTTTTAATTTCCATTCCATCAGACCGTTTGCATTTCTTCCCAATACAATTGATGCTGCTGTAGATGGACTGCTAAAAATATAGTCGTCAATAAACTCTAAATATTCTCCTTTATCAACAAGAACACCTTCGTCAATAAGTTTTTGTCTTAACTTAACGTAGTTGGTTGTAATTGAGGCAACCATCGTGCTAGCTGCTTTTGAACCTTTCAATACAAGAAATCCGTCGGAGGTTAGTTCTCCTTGTCCGTCTACACCCCTAGCTGCTTTAATAAAAAATGTCTCCTGTTTTTGCTTAGTTCTATATTCACGTTTTTCGTCAAATACTTTGTGTCCTAAGGTGTTTACAAGTATTTTTATATACTTAATAAATTCTTCCATCTCAGCTCTGTCCAGTTCAGAAATCTTGGGCTGTATCGGAACGTTGGAATTTTCAACCTTTTAGCGATTAGCCGCTTTTGCCATGTAGTACAATCGGCTCTCGAGATATTTTATGTGGGCTTTATTTAAGTTTTCGTCCTTACTAAGGAAAATTATAGCTTCGTTCCAAAATTCCTTTAAAGTAAGTTGTTGTTTAAGCCGGTTTATAATGGATTCGGCTTCTCCTATGTAAACTTTATCTTTACCTTCTTCGTCTTCACCAAATAGCAAATAAACTCCTGTTTTCATCAAATCGCCTATGTCGGTACATTCCTTGATTTTTACTCATGGAATTTTATAGGCTTTTCCTGACCAATTGGAAAATTCACAACTCATTATTCCGTTAAGGTCTCCGTCAATAAGGAATATTTTTATTGTCTTACCGATTTTCATTGTTTCAACATGTTTTAATCTTTCAAAAGGTTATTCAAGTAATCATATCTGATTTCATCATAATCTTTGATTATGTATCTTATCTTATTAGCATACTTAAAATCTTTGAAATTCCTTTGTAAATATGATTTCACTTTTTCTTTAAATGTATTATCCAAATCCAGAACCTGAATAAATAAAGCTTCTTTAAATTTTAGATATTCTATTGCATTTCCCAGTTTTATTATGTCTTTCTTTAATTTGGCCTTTCCTCTACTATGCTTAAGTGCTTTACATGTCTTTATTTCGCAAATTATTAATTGATTGTTCAAACTGTCTTGCTGTTCATGCAATACTAAATCTGGATATATTTTTTTAAAGTCCTCATTTCTTAAAATAGATCCGTCTTTTTTAATCTCTCCATTTAAAATTATATTTTTATACTTGTAATTATCTATAAGTAATCTCCATTGATGGTATAATTCGTAAGCAAATACTCTTTCAATCATTTGATTCTTTTCATTGTAAGGCCAGATCAAATAATCTTTAGAAACTGAAAGTAATGCCGTAATGAAATCATAGAAATATTTTTCACTATTTTGTCCTTCTCGATTATTGTTTCTGTATTCTAGATCTGTAGCTTGAATTACAGTCATAAATATTACTTTTTTTTGGCAGTTTTACTATGAGGGTAACTTTAAAAATACACAATATTAAATTTTTTCATATTATTCCACATTCTAAAAATAAGTTACACATGCTGAAAATTACACATCAGCTAATTGATAAACTTATTTTAAAATTCACCCTAATATATTATCTTCTTCCTTGCCAGCAATGTATTTTTCAGCAAGGAGGCGATGGTCATGGGTCCCACTCCTCCGGGTACGGGTGTGATGTAGGAACACCTTGCTTTTACGTTTTCAAAATCCACATCGCCCATCAGTTTGTAACCGCCTGGTGAAGTATTGTCATCCACACGGTTAATGCCCACGTCAATCACCACTGCACCGGGCTTCACCATATCGGCGGTAATAAACCACGGCCTGCCGATGGCGGCAATTAAAATATCGGCCGTAAGGGTTATCTCTTTTAAATTTTGGGTTTTGCTGTGGCAAAGCGTAACGGTGGCATTTCCAATCGGAGTATTGCGGGCCATCAGAATACTCATCGGTGAACCCACAATATGGCTCCTGCCCACCACCACACAATGCTTTCCGGATGTTTCAATCCGGTAATGCTCCAGCAACTGCATAATGCCATAGGGCGTTGCGCTTACATAAGCAGGCAGGTTCAGCACCATCCTGCCCACATTCATCGGATGAAAGCCGTCCACGTCTTTGGAGGGGTGAATGGCTTCAATCACTTTTTGCTGAGAAATGTGCGAGGGAAGCGGGAGTTGCACGATATAACCATCCACTTCGCTGTCGGCATTCAGGCCGGCAATCACCTGAAGTAGTTTGGCTTCCGAAGTATAAGGTTCCAGATGAATTAAGGTGGACTTAAACCCTACTTTCTTACAGGCATTGATTTTATTGCGCACGTATGTTTGCGAAGCCGGGTCATCCCCTACCAACACGGCAACCAGGTGCGGGGGGCGCTCACCGGCATTTGCCAGTTCTTTAACTTCCGCTGCGATTTTTTCCTGAATGGAGGCCGAAACTTTTTTTCCGTCTATTAAAATCATACTCCAAAAAAATCACCGCCGCATGCCGGGCATATTTCGCATCAATTTAGCCATGGCATTTTTGTCCTGCATCATGCGCATCATTTTTTTCATTTCGTCGAACTGCTTCATCAGGCGGTTCACTTCCGTAATATTCACCCCGCTGCCTTTGGCAATGCGCTGGCGGCGCGAGCCGTTGATGATT
The DNA here is from genome assembly GCA_026415195.1 of Bacteroidia bacterium. Classification (GTDB taxonomy): domain Bacteria; phylum Bacteroidota; class Bacteroidia; order B-17B0; family Aurantibacillaceae; genus JAOAHO01. The sequence goes on from JAOAHO010000025.1 coordinate 35,338, forward strand.
TCGGGCTTGCTGCGTTCTTCGGGAGTCATGCTGTTAATGATGGCCTCGATGTATTTAAAAGCATTGTCGTCCACGTCTATGTCTTTGACGGCTTTGCCCACACCCGGAATCATGCCGAGCAAATCCTTCATGTTGCCCATCTTTTTAATTTGCTGCAACTGCTGATAAAAATCATTAAAATCGAATTTGTTGGCGGCAATTTTTTTCGAGAGTTTACGGGCTTCTTCCTCGTTATATTGTTCCTGAGCGCGTTCCACCAAGGTAACCACATCCCCCATGCCCAGGATGCGGTCGGCCATACGTTCCGGATAGAAAATATCCATGGCTTCGGGCTTTTCCCCGGTGCCCACAAATTTGATGGGCTTGTTCACCACGGCTTTGATGGAGAGTGCAGCGCCACCGCGCGTATCGCCGTCAAGCTTGGTCAGGACAACCCCAGTAAAATCCAGTCGATCGTTGAATGCTTTGGCCGTGTTTACGGCATCCTGGCCCGTCATGCTGTCCACCACAAATAAAATCTCGTGAGGCCTGAGTTCCTGCTTCAGGCGTGAAATTTCATCCATCATCTCCTCATCCACCGCAAGGCGCCCTGCCGTGTCCACCAATACCACAGAATGCCCGTTTTCCCTGGCATACTGAATGGCTTCTTTGGCAATTTTTACGGGATTTTTTTCCTCTTTGTTGCTGAAAACTTTTACTCCGATTTGATCACCCAGCACATGAAGCTGGTCAATGGCGGCAGGGCGATAAACGTCGCAAGCCACCATTAAAGGATTTTTACCGCGTTTGTTTTTAAGATGATAAGCCAGTTTGGAAGTAAAAGTGGTTTTACCGGAACCCTGCAAGCCCGCCATTAAAATAATGGTGGGATTTCCGCCCAGCTCGATGTCGGATTTGCTTCCGCCCATCAATTCCCTGAGTTCATCGTGAGCTATTTTTACCAGTAGTTGCCCGGGTGATATGGCATTAATCACATTCTGGCCGATGGCTTTGGCTTTAAGGCGGTCGGTAAATTCTTTGGCTACTTTATAGTTGACGTCGGCATCCAGGAGGGCCTTTCGGATTTCCTTCATGGTTTCGGCCACATTGATTTCCGTCACCCTGCCTTGCCCTTTCAGTACTTTAAAGGCGCGTTCCAGCTTTTCCGATAAATTTTCAAACATGCTTACAAAGATAGATGAAAATAAAAAATCCGATACCAAAGGGTATCGGATTGATGATTAATAGAGTTAGAATTTATTTGAGGAGAGTAACGTGTCCGGTTTTAATTTCTTTTTTACCTCCGGGCAAAGTTACTGTCAGTTTCCATACATATATATCAGGCTTACATTCTTCACCACGGAATGTTCCATCCCAAGGTTCATTTAATTTTCTTGAAGTGAATATTTTTTCACCCCAGCGATCATGAATGGTTAATTCAAAAGTAAAGGGACCGTATCCTTTGGGGCCAAAAGTGTCGTTAATTCCATCACCATTGGGGCTAAATGCATCGGGAACATAATAAACCACATCTTCGTCAATTCGAATTGGTTTAATGATGGAATCCTTACAACCCCATACATTTTCCACTACCATCATTACCGCATAATTACCGGCTTTTTCATAATTCACAACCACCGGATTCCCTGATACCATTTGCTGGGTTTGGTTGTTTTGGATAAACCAAGTCCATTTTACAAGGTTTTCACCCATGCTGGCATCTTTGAAGGTTACATCATCGGTTTGTTCTTTGGGAATGAGGGGCGACCAATAAAAGTCGGCTTTAGGACGAGGATAGCCGGTAAGGGATAAATTCTGGGTATTTTTACAACCTCTGATGTCTTCAATATGTACACGAATAGGTAGTGAGCCGGCAGTATTCATACAATAGGGCACGGAAGTACCTGTCAGCCCGATGGAATTATTAACGGTCCAATAGGCGTTTTGTATCGGAGCCGAATTCAGTTCAGGCAACAAATTCAAGGTTGTACAGAAGGGTACGCACATTTTATCGTCGGCTACCAATTTTGCTTTAGGTAAATCATAAACCGTTAAAGCAATCACGGTTGAGTTTTTACATCCGTACGGAGCGCCGATAATTCCAAGTGTGTAGGTAGAGTTATAAGCCAGTGATGATGCCGTAAACGTAAATGCTTCATCACTACTAACCACCAAACCGTTTGCACCATACCACGAATACTGATATCCACCTTCGCCTTTAGCATAAACCGTTCCACCCAGGCAAACCGTAGGAGTATTAAAGGATGCTGCAATGGTCGGATTTGGATAAATATCCAAAATAGCCATGTTGGATGTAGTACAGCCCATGTTGGAAATGGCCGTAACGGTATAGGTGCCTACCTGATTTTGTCCGACATTGTTAATGATGATGATCGGGGTGTTGGCTGTAAATCCGTTTGGTCCACTCCACTGATAAGCTACTCCATTAGAGTTACAAGATAAGGTAGCATTATTTCCTGAACAAACCGTAGCTCCTGAAACGATAACGGCAGGATTGGGGTAAATATTCAGGACGGTTTGAGCGGTATTTTGGCAACCATTGGCATCTGTACCTATTACTATGTATGTACCGCTTTGAACCGAAAGCACTGAAGAAAACGTAATGTTTGCCTGATTACTTGTAAAGTTGTTCGGACCATACCATGTGTATGTATTGGCACCGGTAGCTGAAATTCCGGTGGTTCCTAATTCACAGGCAGTTCCGTTGTTAGCAGCTGTTACATTTGGTAATGGATTCACCGTTATGTTTATAGTAGTGGAATTTGTACATGAACCCACACCTGTGACCACTAAAGTATAGGTTCCCGACATATTGGGTTGAGCATTGGCAATGGATGGATTTTGCTGATTGCTGGTATAACCATTAGGACCTGACCAGGAATATGCATTTCCACCACTACTGGAAAATTGAAGATTTTGGTTTTGACAAAGAGGAGAGTTTGCATTAACACTTGGTACTGGCAGAGCGTGAACCGTTACTGGAACATTGTTCGCTTCATTTGTACAACCCTGGGCTGTTTGGACGAAAACAGAGTAAATACCGGAAGCTGAAGGTTGGGCATTAACAATTTGCGGATTTGAAAGATTTGAGGTGAATCCGCCGGGGCCCGTCCAAGTGTAATTTGCTACAGGAGTTGATGTAACTGTTAAAGAAACCGTTTGATTGGCACAAACCGTGGAACCGCTGACACTGATGACAGGAGTCGGATTAACCACTACTTGTGAAGTGGCCGTTGAAGTACAACCCAGGGAATTGGTATAGGAAACTGTATAAATTGTTGTGGAATTAGGATTAGCTACAACATTAGCTCCCACTGTGGAACTCAAACCGGTTGCGGGCGACCAGGTAAGTGATGGTGCACCGGATGCTGAAAGGTTTGCGGATTGGCCCTGACATAAAGTTGCGGAATTAACGGTAATGGTGTTTGGAGGTGATGTCACGACATTTATGGTAGCACTTCCGGTTTTGCATCCCGTTGCATCCATAACCGTAACAGTGTAAGTTCCTGAAGTTAAATTAGTGGCAACAGAAGTATTTTGTGCTGATGGGGTCCATGTGTAGGAGTAAGGACCAGGACCGCCGGAAACCGATACAACGGTAGCATTAGCAGTAGGACATGAAGGTGTGGAAGCAACACTTACCGTTAAAGGTGATGAAGCTACCGGACATACACTACAGGTGGTTCTGAAGTACATTCCGGCTACACACAAATTAAAACAATCTGAACTGTTCGGGCCCACTACAAATTGAGCGTTAGTTTGACCAGTAGTAGGAGCAGCAACATTGGCTTCAACATAATTCCACACACTTTGAGTGGCACTTGCCAATACACCATTTGAAGTGGCAGAATTGAAATTCAAGGGAGTATTTACAATTTTCTGTAAATCGCCTATGCACATAAAGTTGCGAATGGAATTAGTGGGACCGCAAACATTAAATCCGGTAATGTTGGCATTTGCAGTACCGCCTAATACAGGATATGAACCATCGGCAATTACAAAATGTCCCGTCCAGTTTTGGGTAGGATTTGACCATATCACAAACATCGTAAAACCATTGCAATCGGGACCGCTGGCTCCAACTGGAAGGCCGCTGATAATATAATTACCGTTACCGGAAATTAATGCCGTAACATCCGCCCTGAAGGTTTTTGATCCTGTTGCGCCTCCGCCCCAGCAAACAGATTGTCCCGTTCCGATCAGGGTCATTGGAAAAATCGAATTCGTACTTGCAGGGTTTGTCAAAGATAAATTTACGGAGGTCAATGTAGATGCTCTTTCAAAATTAGCATATACAAATGCTTTTTCAATTATGGCGCAAGGAGGTATACCCGTAATGGGAAATGAATAAGGTTGGTTAATGGGTGATACCCCAAAAGTGAAGCTTCTTTTATGTAAAGCAGCACTATGATAAGTAAAATCCAAACCACAAGCACTGTAAGTATAACTAGTGGCAATGGTACCGTTTCCGTTGGCCAAAGACGCATTTCCGAATTTAGAACCGGAAGGATCGCCG
>JAOAHO010000026.1 GCA_026415195.1 Bacteroidia bacterium
GAATATTGTTCTACAATCTTATGGGACACCTACTGGCGGAGTTTGGCTAGGGCCAGGTATTACCAACTCCATAACAGGATTTTTCTGTGCAGGATGTACCAGTCCGGGAATTAAGACCCTAACTTATCAGGTAGGGAATTGTACGGCCACAACACAAATAACGGTAATCCAGATTAGTGCAGGGAGCACGGATGCAGCTTGTCAGAATGAACCACCATTTAATGTTTCGGGGGGGACACCTGCAGGAGGTTTTTGGTTTGGAAGTCCATATATTTCTTCTGCCGGTGTTTTTACACCATCACAAACAGGAACTTTTGTGGTTACTTATTCGGCAGGCACGTGTTCACAAAGCAAGTCTGTAATTGTTACCGGAAGTATTACAGTACCTACAAATACCATTCAGCTATGCAAATCCATGTGGTGGACAAGATTTAATACGGGCTATGGAATCCAACCCCCCGGTGGAAGATTCACGAAAGTAGGCCCCGGTATTACGAATTCCGTTCTGGGTACATTTAGTCCTGCACTTGCAGGACCTGGTATTCATATCATTACGTATTCATTAGCAAGTGGATGCTCCAATACTTTTGCTGTACAGGTATTGGATATCGACGTTTCTCCTTCCACAGCCACTACCTGTCCGGCACATGTCCCCTTTGTGCCTTCTGCTACAGCCGTTCCATCAGGTGGAACATGGAGTTGTTCCATAGCGGGAGCCATTATGAACAGCACCACCGGTTTGTTCAACCCTTCTGCCGGAGGGCCAAATTCCTATACAACCTATCTGGTTTATAAAGCACCCAACGGGTGTCCGGATACGCTGGAAATGAGGGTAATACGGACAAACATTATCAATGCGGACACGCTTTATTTTTGTCAAAACGGCAATACTTTGCAACTAAATAACAATTTTACCAATATTAATTACGTTCCAGTGGGTGGAGTCTTTAGTGGTAATGGTGTAGTAACTACCGGAACAAATTATATTTTTAATCCATCTGTAGCAGGTCCCGGAATTCATACTATTTACTACACCATTAATACTTGTTCTGATTCCTTGAAAATGATTGTTTATCCTACCTCCCTTACAGCTCCCGATCGAACAGTTTGTTCCACGCATCCTCCTTTCCAGATTGAGCAATTGCCCTATGGTGCAACCTGGACAGGACTTGGCATCACCAACCCTACCCTTGGTATATTTACTCCTTCTAGCGTTCCTCCGGGTAATACCTATACCGTGGGCTTTCAGGCCAAGCCCCCACTGACGTGTTCCGATCATGTAAGTATCACGGTATATCCTTTTGTGCCTGCCGATATTCTGAACTTGAACACAGTTTATTGCCATAAAAACCAAGATTATACTTTTACCACCGTTCCACCCGGAGGTACTTTATTTGCACCTTCTTCCGTAACGCCGAACATCTTTAATCCTTCCGTGTCTGGATCAGGAACTTTAATGATTACATATGCCTTCGGAGTAGGACCTTGTCATACACGTGATTCGATTACCATACAAGTGTATCCCCCCATTTCTACCACGGTTTCTGCTTCCAAAGATTCCATATGTATTGGTCAATCGTCCCAAATCAGCATAAATGCCAGTGGGGGTATTCCTGTTCCAAATAGCTTTAGCTTTAACTGGAGCCATGGATTAATTCCCTTGCAAAGCCACGTAGTGATTCCTTCCGTTACCACGCAATATACCGTGGTAACTTCCGATGGCTGCTCCGATCCGAAAACCGATGTAATCACCGTATATGTGGCTCCGCCGTTTTATCTTAATGTCTCTACAACTCCTAAGCAATGCTTTGGCATGAACGGACAAGCTACCGTGAATATTTCTCCGCCCGGAGGAACTTACAGCTATTCATGGAATACTACTCCGGTGCAAACAAGAAGAGTTCTGAATGGAATGGCGGGTAAAAATTATTTACTTAAAGTAAAAAACAACCTTACGGGTTGCTCACGAGATACCTTTATTAACATTCCCGGGTTTAATCCCATAAAAGCAAAATTCTCTCCTAACCCAAATTTACAATGTATTCCCTATGATGAAAACGTAGTGACTTTTTTGGATATTAGCAATGGTGCTACCGGAGGTACATGGAATGTTGCCGGTACTAACATAACTTATACTCCAGGTCAAAGCATACAATACGAATTTATACAACCCGGTAATCATCCTGTTATATTGACCGTACACAATGAAGGAAATTGTAAAGACACCTACAGTATGAACATTTGTGTTCTTGAATCCACGGAAATTTTTGTGCCTGATATATTTTCACCCAATAACGACGGAAACAATGATGTTTTTTACATCAGAGGTAACGGCATCCGGGAAATGAATCTGCAAATATTTGACAGATGGGGAAGTATGGTATTTTCATCTCAGGACCCCAAAGAAGGATGGGATGGAACCATACGAGGGAAAAATGCTGAGCCCGGAATTTATGCCTATTTTCTGAAAGTGGTTTTATTCAATGGTAAGAAAATAATCAAGAAAGGAGAAATCTCACTGGTAAGATAAAATGAAACGATTTGTTTTTTTAATATTGATATTTTTTTTTTCCAAATCACAGGATTTTCATTTTTCCCAGTTCTATGAAGCGCCTTTATTGTTGAACCCCGCATCCGCCGGCAGTTCCAAAGCCGACTTCCGGATTGCAGCAAATTACAGAAATCAGTGGAAAAGTATTATTTCTCCCTTTAAAACCGTTGCATTCTCGCTTGATTCAAAAGTATCATTTTCTTCTTCTCGAAAAAACAAAAGTTTTTTTGGATTCGGATTAACCTTGCTTAACGACAAAGCCGGTATTCCACAGTTAACCACCAACCAATTTCAGGGAGTATTGGCCTATCACATACCTGTTAGCCCAACGGGTTACCTGACAGCAGGATTAAGCGGAGGAATGTTTCAACGTCAGATAAACCCTATTGGTTTAAAATGGGACAGGCAGTTCAACGGCAAAAATTATGACCCCACCCTGCCCACGGGAGAAAATATGATTTTTCAAAATTTCATGAAGTTTGATCTTTCAGCAGGTTTACTTTACACGTATGATAATGCTTCTAAGGGTGTTTGGTTTCAGGCAGGAGGGGCCATGGCTCACATCACAAGGCCGCGTGCTTCTTTCTACGGACGCAGGGATTTTATGAATTTTAAATATACTATTCATTCTCATTTACAAATTCGACCCGAACAGCAGAAAGTTATTTATATGCCATCGCTTTTGTTTGTCAGACAGGGTGGACATTATGAAATTACGGCTGGAAGCAATTTCCGATTTATATTGGGCGACGAAACCCGCGAGAATGTTATCCTGAATACCTTCAATGTGCTTTCTTCTTCCTTTCAATTGGGAATTTTTTACCGATTCCAAGATGCAATAATATTTACAACCGCCTTTGAATTTAAAAAGAACCTTCTGTTGGGAATCAGTTACGATGTTAACATATCTCGATTAATAAGAGCTTCCAGGTTCAGAGGAGGACCGGAATTTTCCTTAACCTTCAAATTATATCGTTCCGAGAAATTTAAAAACAAAAGCCATGATTTTTAATCTATTGCTGATTTAATTTTTTTCAAAAAAATTCATTCACACTTCATTTGATAACCCATACCATCTCGGTTTTTGAAAAATGATATAATTTCACCAAAAGCAATATCCATTATTCATTATTGTGTTTACAAAATTCTATTACAAGAACAGGGGAATCATGAGCTTCTTTTTCTTTCAATTAATTCTTTTATTTACTTTTTCACAATCTGACACAACCTCAACTTACGAAAAAACAATTTCCATCATTGCATTTACCGATTGTTATTTTTTATACGATTTCAACAGGTCTGCTCCGGATTTAAAGAGGCAATCATTTCTCTACAATTATAACCGGCATGGTGCTTTAAAGATGAATTTTGGTGTAATAAAAGGCTCCTATCAAACAGAAAATTTTTATACGAACATAGGGCTACATGCGGGAACTTATGTGGATGATAATTATGCGTCTGAACATTTTATTTTAAGAAATTTTTCAGAACTCAATGCCGGTATTTTTCCATTTGAAAACAAAAAAACCTCAATAGATGCCGGCATTTTTCCTTCTTACATCGGATTTGAAAGTGTGATGTCGGATGAACAACTTACCCTGAGCCGTTCATTGTTGGCCGAAAATTCCCCCTATTACCTAAGCGGGCTGTGTATAAGGCATAAAACGAGCCCTTTTCTGCAGTATGAGTTTTTTGCCCTTACCGGATGGCAAAAAATACTTCCGGAAAAAGGAAAAAAGTATCCTGACGTGGGGGCGCGTTTTTTTTATAACCATCATCAAAATCTACAAGCCAACCTTGGAATATTCTGGGAGTGGTCGTCGAATGGTATCTTAGGAGGAAAAAAATTTTTAAATACATACATAATTTTCAATGTGCAAAAATTCAGATTTGTCGGGGGCATTGACTTTGGGGTATTGAATCATCCCGTGCAACGCAAAACATATGCCTGGCATGCCGCTTCATTAATTTGCCAATATGCCCTTACAAAAAAGTTTAAATCGGCATTGCGCGCAGAATATTATGCAGACAAGGATAATCAAATCATACTCCATCCGCAATCCGGTTCTTTTTTGGCTTCAGGTCTATCCCTAAACGCCGATTATGCCCTGAATCGGGCTCTCATCAGGTTTGAAGCACGATATTTACAAAGCCCTGAAAAAATATTTTTTAAGGCAAAAGGTTGGAATGACCACCATTTTACACTGGGCTTTAGTTTTGTGTATCGCTTTTCACTCGAACTTTATCGTTAAGTTTTTAATAACAAATACGGTTTGTTAATAAAGTATCCGAAAATTACTGAGCATTCGATTATATTTGCTACGTTTATCATTAACACATGAAAGAAGTATTAAAAGAATTAGGCATTAAAGAAATCAATCCCGGCACTTCTACCGGAAAAATTTTTTTTTCGGAAGGAGAACTCATCGATTCCTTCAGCCCCGTGGACGGAAGTAAAATCGGATCGGTGAAATCATCCACCCTGGCCGATTACAATAAAGCTCTCTTTGCAGCCAAAGAGGCATTTCTGTATTGGAGAAATGTTCCGGCACCCAAACGCGGGGAAATTATCCGCCAGTTCGGGGATAAATTACGTAAATACAAACCTGCTCTTGGCAAACTGGTTTCGTATGAAATGGGTAAGTCGCTTCAGGAGGGGCTGGGAGAAGTACAGGAGATGATTGACATTTGCGATTTTGCCGTTGGCCTGAGCCGGCAACTCTACGGTTTGACCATTACCAGCGAACGCCCCCAACATCGTATGATGGAACAATGGCACCCCTTGGGAGTGGTGGGCATCATCACGGCATTTAATTTTCCCGTGGCCGTGTGGAGCTGGAACTTTTGCATATCGGCCGTTTGCGGAAACACCCACATTTGGAAGCCCTCGGAAAAAACACCGCTTTGCTCCATTGCCTGCCAGAACATCTGGAACGAAGTGGCCGCGGAAAACAATCTTCCCGAAGGCATCAGTTGTATTGTGAACGGCGACTACCGTGTGGGAGAATATCTAACCTCCGATACTAACGTTCCCCTCATATCGGCAACCGGTTCAGTACGGATGGGAAAAATGGTGGCACAAAAAGTGGGAGCACGCCTTGGAAGGACCATATTGGAACTGGGCGGTAATAACGCCATCATTCTTACCCCTTCTGCCGACATGAAAATTGCCATGACGGGCATCGTATTCGGAGCCGTAGGCACTGCCGGACAACGTTGCACCACCACACGCCGACTCATCATTCACGAGAGCATTTACGATGAAGTAAAATCAAAACTATCCCATGCTTATAGCCAACTGCGCATCGGTAACCCACTCGATGAAAGAAATCATGTAGGGCCACTTATTGACAAACAAGCCGTCAATGCCTACCTGAACGCCATAGAACGGGCCATAGCCGAAGGTGGAAAAGTGTTGGTTCCGGGCGGTGTTTTAGAAGGCAAAGGGTATGAGAGCGGCTGCTATGTGAAGCCATGCATTATTGAAGCCAACCCCAATATGGAAATTGTGAAGCACGAGACCTTCGCTCCTATCCTCTATATTATGAAATACAAAACGATTGAAGAAGCCGTTGAAATTCAGAATAATGTACCCCAAGGGCTTTCCAGTGCCATCATGACGGTGAACATGCGCGAGATGGAATATTTTCTTGGCCCCAACGGAAGTGATTGCGGCATAGCCAACGTGAACATCGGAACTAGCGGTGCGGAGATTGGAGGCGCCTTCGGAGGAGAAAAAGAAACCGGAGGGGGGCGCGAAAGCGGCTCGGATTCCTGGAAAGCATATATGCGCCGTCAAACCAATACTATCAATTACGGTAATTCCGTCCCCCTGGCTCAGGGTATTAAGTTTGATTTTTAAACACAGAAATTTCTCCAATAAAAAATAGTCTTTAACTTAAATCATTTTTATAATTTCATCAGCATCTAACATTTCAGAACAGAAACTTTATCAATTTTTTATTTTCATGTTTTTAAAAAAATTGATTATCACCTCAATTTTGATATTATTCTTCACTACATGTACACTTACCCGCATGATCATTTACAACTTTGCCGACATGAACGATTATAAGATTTTTCCCTACCGCAAAATTTCTAAACCGATCGTTTCCTTCAAATTTCATGAATCCAACGACTCCATGTTCGGAAAAAGAGTAAAAATCACACTAAACAACAATATACAAAGCATTGATGAATTTTTAAACGGTAGCCATACGCTCGCATTCCTTATCATCCGTAACGACACTTTGCTTTATGAAAAATATTTTTATCGTAAAGATGCTTCTTCTGTTTTCCCATCATTCAGCATGGCCAAGTCTGTGGTATCTATACTTGTCGGAATTGCAGCGGATGAAGGTGTTATACATTCGGTAAACGATCCGATAACAAACTATCTTCCTGAATTAAAAAAACGCAGTTTTGAAAAAGTAACTATAGAGCACCTTTTGCAGATGACCTCTGGCTTAAAATTTTCAGAAAACTATTTTAGCCCGTTTAGTGATGCAGCAAAATACTATTACGGAAACCGACTGAGAAAATACCTTTCAAAGGTGCGGCTTAAAGATGAACCGGGAAAAAAATTTGAATATAACAGCGGCAACACTCAACTTTTGGGATTGGTTCTGGAAAGAGCACTGAAAAACAAAACGCTTTCGCAATATGCGGAAGAAAAATTATGGCATCCCCTGCAGATGGAGTTTGATGCCACATGGAGCACCGACCGCAAAAAGAACGGTATGGAAAAGGCCTTTTGCTGCCTGAATGCACGTGCACGCGATTTTGCAAAAATAGGGAGGTTATACCTGAACAAAGGGTACTGGAACGGCAAGCCACTAGTATCGGAAAACTGGGTAAAACGTTCTACGCAAATCGATACCTCCAGTGCCAGTGCATGGTTTTATCAATATCAGTGGTGGATTCCCTCATACAAAGGCGACTTCATGGCCGAAGGCCACTTGGGACAATTTATATACGTATATCCAAAAAAGAATTTAATCATTGTAAGATTAGGAAAAAGATATGGCAAGATAAGGTGGTGGAATGTGATGAGGACACTGAGGGACAAGATATAAAATGTAAAAATTTTTTTGTTATATATATGCAAATCTATGATATTGAATTAAAACACAACTCTACAGATGCATTGATTTTAAAACATATAATTTAAAAAACTAATTCCAAAATTAATCCTCAGATTTTCTTTTTGAAATTGAAGGTATAAATATTTAATTAATCGATTCGATAATCTCGTCGGGGTTTTCTTTGTACTCGCTGTCGTATTTGCTGCAATCCAATTCCAGTGAGGGGTCCAATTCATCGGGCTTTTTAAAATCTGAACCTTTGATTTTCAATTTTGGATCAGACAATACTTTCTTCATAAACAACCCCCACATGGGAAGTGCCATGGAAGCTCCCTGGCCCATGGCCATGCTGTTGAAGTGTATGCTACGGTCTTCTCCTCCTGCCCATGTACCGCATACCATATCACTCGTAAAACCTATAAACCAACCGTCGGAGTTGTTCTGAGTGGTGCCGGTTTTACCCCCGATTTGGTTTGTTAATCTGAACCTGGGGCCACGAAGCCGTGCTCCGGTTCCGTAATCGCACACACCCCGCATTAGCTGAATCATCACATAGGCCTTGGCTTCACTCATCACTTCACGCGTTTCGGGAATAAATTCATCCAATACATTTCCGTTTTTATCTTCAATTCGTGTAACAAACGTTGGTTGTATGTACGTTCCATAGTTGGCAAACGCGGCAAAGGCACCGGTCATTTCAAACAAACTAATATCGGGTGTACCCAGACAAATAGAAGGTACTTTGGGAATATCGGATGTAATACCCAATTGTCTGACGAAATCCACCACCGGTTCAGGCCCGTATTGCTTCATCACCCATGCCGTAACATAATTGATGGATAAAGCCAATGCACGTTTTAAAGTTATCATTTGTCCGGTTCCCTTGTTTCCGTCGCTATTATCTGGACACCATTCCTTACCTTCAGGTAAAGTGATACATGTACGTACATTAGGTACCTGGTAGCATGGGCTCAGTCCCTCCTGCACCGCCATGGCATAAACAAATGGCTTAAAGGTGGAACCTACCTGGCGCTTGCTCACTTTCACATGATCGTATTGAAAATGCTTGTGGTTAATGCCCCCTACCCATGCCTTGACGTAACCTGTAAAGGGGTCAATGGCCACCAAACCACACTGCAGGTAAGTTTTATAATATTTGATGCTGTCCCACGGCGACATTACGGTATCTTTTTCACCGTTCCAGGTAAATACACGCATTGGGACGGGGATATGAAAATTTCTTTCGATTTCACTTTCACTCATGCCTGCTTCTTTGAGTTTACGGTAGCGGTCGGTACGCCTCATGGAAGCTGTCATGATTTTTTTAATCTCATCTTTTGTAACATTCCAGGCAAAGGGAGCATTTCGTTTGCTTTTACATTCCTTAAAAAACTCCTTTTGCAATTCTTTCATATGTTCTGCCACGGCTTCTTCAGCATATTTCTGCATCACGGTGTTGATAGTGGTATATATTTTCAGGCCGTCTTTGTAGATATTATAGGGCTTACCGGTTTCGGGGTTGATGTGCTTACTGCACCATTCACGAAGAAAATTATCGCGAAGATATTCACGAAAATACGGAGCAAGGCCTTCGTTATGATCTTCCGGAGAATAATGCAAATCCAAATCCATTTTAGAGTATTTTATGTAAGTTTCGTCATCAATAAAACCGTACTTTTTCATTTGGCTCAGAACCACGTTTCTTCTTTCTTTTGTTCTTTCAGGAAAACGCAATGGATTAAAGAGGGCAGGGTTTTTAGCCATACCCACCAACATGGCAGCCTGATGTAATTCCAAAGAATCGGGGGAAGTGTTGAAATAAATTTTTGCTGCTGAATGGATACCAACGGCAAGGTTTAAGAAATCAAATTTATTCAGATACATGGCCAGGATCTCTTCTTTGGTATAGAGCTTTTCCAGGCGTATGGCAATAATCCATTCTTTTATTTTTCGGATTACCAATTCAAATTTGTTTAATTTTTCGCGCGGAAACATCATTTTGGCCAATTGTTGGGTCAGAGTGCTGCCTCCTCCTCGGTTAGAACCCGTGAACACTCCGAATAAAGAACGTCCTATGGCTTTAATATCTACTCCGCTGTGTTCATGAAAACGAACATCTTCCGTCGCGATCAAGGCATTCACCAAATCAGGGTCAAGATCCGGATAACGTACATTCGTACGGTTTTCAGTATAGTATTTACCCAGGATTTCCAAATTATCGGAATAAACGATGGAAGCCAGGTTATTCTTAGGGTTTTGAAGTTCTTCCACGCTTGGAAGTTCACCGAACAGACCCAACTGCACCAGAAGCACCAAAATCAAAACCAATAACAAAGGAGATAAAATAACTCCCCAAATCATCAAAATGGTTTTCTTGCTTAATCCGCCGGATTTTGCCATGGCCTATTCACCTTTGAAAACCGGCTTGCGCTTTTCAAGGAAAGCTTTAACCCCCTCTTTATAATCAGAGGTTGAAGCGGCCACAACTTGTTCCTGCATTTCACGCTCCAACTGTTTTTCAAGGGTATTGCTCCACGATTCGTTCAGGAGTTTTTTTGTAAGTCCCAAACCAACGGTAGGCATTTCCGATAAAGTTTTAGCTACCTGTAATGCCTCATTAAAGCCATCTTCATCGGTGGAGCACTTTTTATAGATCATACCGTATTTTTCTGCTTCTTCTGCCGACACTTTGTCGCCCAGCATCATCCAGGCAGATGCTTTACCGAAGCCCACCAGGCGCGGAAGGAAAAAGGTACCGGCACTATCGGGAATCAAACCGATTTTACTGAAGGCCTGAATAAAGGAGGCCGAAGGTGCTGCCATAACCACATCACAGGCCAAAGCAATGTTGGCTCCTGCCCCGGCAGCCACGCCGTTCACATAACATACCACAGGTTTCAAAAGTTGCCGAATGTGAGTAATGATGGGGTTGTAATGTTCACGCACGATGGTTTCTATTCCGGGGCCGTTCGGGTCGATAGCTTCCGCCAGGTCCTGGCCGGCACAAAACGCCTTGCCTTCACCGGTAATCAGAATAGCACGTACGGATTTATCCTGCCCCGCCGACTTCAGGGCATCAATCATGGCAAGGGCCATGGGACGGTTAAAACTGTTGAACTTGTCGGGGCGGTTCAGACGAACCACCAAAACATTTTCTTTTTTTTCCGAAATGATGTAATTCATAGTTTTAAAAATCGTGGCTTAGCTGATTAGTGGCTTTTTGCAGTATTTCAAATGCGTTTTCCGCCATCAGGTTTTCTTTATCAAGGGTGGGATTTATTTCCACCATTTCGAAGCAGCAGATTTTTTTGCTTCGCAATATGTAATAGATCAGGTTACCGGCTTCTTTTTCCGTGATCCCGTTGGGAACGGGAGTACCCGTTCCGCTGGAAATCCGGCTGTCCATGCTATCCACATCAAAGCTGACATGAATAATGTCACAATGGTCGAGATAATTCAACGCTTCAATGGCAATACGTTCCACGGCTTTTTTGCGAATTTCCTGCAAACTGAAAATTCTTACTTTGTTTTTTTTCAACAAATATTCTTCCTGCGGTTCGTAATCCCTAAGGGCAATATAAACCAAATCATTATAGTAAATTTTAGGATTTATATTACCAATGTTTTTCAGTTTTTCCCAGTATTCAATAGTTTCATCGTCGGGCTTATTTTGCTGACGATCTTTGTTATCTTCCCCAAGAAGGCAAGCAATGGGCATTCCATGCATATTTCCCGATGGAGTAGTATAGGGAGAATGAATGTCGGCATGAGCATCGATCCAAATTACGCCAAGTTTTTTTTCAGGCAAAGCCATACGTATTCCGGAAATTGTACCTATAGAGCAACTGTGATCGCCGCCAAGCACAATGGGAATTTCCCCTTTTGTAATAGATTTTTGGATTTCTTTGGCTATTTTTTCAGATAGAGTGTAAACCCCCTTAATTCTTTTTGCATAATCGTGAACGACCGGTTCAAGCAAAAGATGATTTTCATTTGGTACTTCAATAGTTTTAAAGCGCTTAAAAAATGGGCTTCCAAAGTCCAAAGCGGCAATTTTAATGGCGTCCACCCCCAAACTGGCCCCTCTGGTTCCGGCTCCGATTTCACTTTTCACTTCAATTATCTTAATCGGTTTTATCATATTCTCCATATTTTAATTAACTTACTTTTAATAATTTTCTTCAAAGTAAGTTACTTACATTAATTAATTTTATGCCATGCACAATTCTTATCAATCCCTGATAGAACAATCGGTTAATTTTCCCCAGGAGGGATTTGAACTGATAAATAACACTCTCCATTTTAACGGTATTAACCTGATGGACGTCATCCAACAATATAAAACGCCTTTGAAAATCAGCTACTTGCCCAAAATCACAGAACAAATTCAAAAAGCCCGAAGGATTTTCCATGTAGCCATGGCAAAAGCTGACTACAAAGCTCAATATTATTATTGTTATTGCACCAAAAGCTCCCATTTTGAATTTGTCCTGGAAGAAGTGTTGAAAAATCAGGTGCATATCGAGACATCCAGTGCATTCGACATACAAATCATCAAAGAACTTTACTCGCGTGGATTGCTTAACAAAGATACGTATATTATTTGTAATGGCTATAAACGACAACTCTATAAGCAATATATCACCGAACTCATTAATGAAGGTTTTAATGTGATTCCCGTACTTGATAGCCTGAATGAAATTGATTACTATCAGAAAAACGTCAAAAAAGATAAAGTTCGGTTGGGTATACGTATCAGTGTGGAAGAAGAACCCTCGTTTCCTTTTTATACATCACGCCTCGGAATTCGTGGTTCCGACATCATTCCGCTGGTAAAAGATAAAATTCTGAATAATCCAAAATTTGAGTTAAACCTATTGCATTTTTTTATCAATACCGGAATAAAAGACACCCTCTATTACTGGAACGAACTGAACAAGTGCCTGCAAATTTACAAGAGCATTAAGGAAATTTATCCTCAGCTTTCCGCATTAAACATAGGAGGCGGCATGCCCATTCGCACCT
This sequence comes from Bacteroidia bacterium, assembly GCA_026415195.1. GTDB lineage: Bacteria > Bacteroidota > Bacteroidia > B-17B0 > Aurantibacillaceae > JAOAHO01. Next base: position 12,661 of record JAOAHO010000026.1, read on the forward strand.
CATTGAATTTTGACTACGACTATGAATATATGGTGGAAGAAATTATTTCACAAATAAAAATTTTTTGTGAAGACAACGAAATTCCGGAACCCGATATCTTCACCGAGTTCGGTTCTTTCACCGTGGGGGAAAGCGGGGCTGCCATATATTCCATCATCGACCAAAAACAACAAAACGACCGGGAAAAATGGTATTTCATAGACAGCAGTTTTATTACCACTCTTCCCGATACCTGGGGTATTAATCAAAAGTTTATTTTACTTGCCATTAACCATTGGGACAGGCCTGCCATACCCGTGAACCTGGGAGGACTTACGTGCGACAGCATGGACTTCTATAACACCGAAGCACATATCAACCAGGTATATCTGCCTGAAATTTATCCTAACGACAAAGAGCCCTTGTACATAGGATTTTTTCATACCGGTGCATATCAGGAGTCGCTGAGCGGATACGGCGGAATCCAGCATTGCCTCATCCCTGCACCCAAGCACGTGTTGATTGACCGTGATGAAAACGGTAAAATCAAAACCAAGCTTTTTGCCAAAGAGCAAAGCTACAAAAGCATGATGAAAATTCTGGGATATTGATGAAAAATTTTAATTTTTTATTTGTTGTCTGTTGGTTTTTTTGGGACTGTTCGGAAACCAAAAATAAAGCCGATCTGATTATTCATGGCGGCAGAATTTATACCTGCGATTCCTCTTTTTCTGTTTATTCCGCCATGGCCATCAAAAATGGCAGAGTCCTCGCCACAGGCAGTGATAGGGATATATTAAGCCGTTATGCATCCGACAGTATAATTTCCTTGAACGGAAACTGTGTTTATCCGGGCTTTCATGATGCGCATGCACATTTCTTTGGTCTTGCTCAAACGTTCCGCATTATTAATTTAAAAAACACTGCTTCCTGGGAAAGTATTTTAGACACTTTAATAAAATACTCCAAAAATTCTACAGGTTGGATCATTGGCCGCGGATGGGATCAAAATGACTGGAAAGCAAAAATTTTTCCCGACAAAGAAGAACTTGACCGCCTTTTTCCCGACAGGCCCGTATTCCTAAAGCGTATCGACGGCCATGCGGCCATAGCAAATTCGGCAGCGCTTAAACTTGCAGGTATAAATGAAAAAACTATTATTCCAGGAGGGGAAATAAAAATTTCACAAGGAAAGCTTACCGGAGTTCTGATAGACAATGCCATGAGGCCTGTGGAAAAAGTGATTCCTAAGCCCGATTCCGTTGAAATGGAAAAACTTTTGCTTAAGGCCCAGGAGGTTTGCCTGCTTCATGGCATCACGGCCGTAACGGAATGCGGAATTGATTATGAAGATGCCATGCTGATTCACCGCATGCAAAAAGAAAATAAATTAAAACTTTGCTTTGCCGTCATGCTAAGCGACCAACCGGAAAACCTGAAAAAATTGCATGAACCATTGCCCGAATCTGATCGATTCCGCATCATCGGAGTAAAGGCCTATGCCGACGGAGCGTTGGGATCGCGAGGTGCCTGTCTTCTTCAACCATACTCCGACACCAAGAGGCATTATGGATTAATGTTATGCTCCATAGCTCATCTGGACAGTGTGGCGAAGGAAATGCTCCGCATAAAAAAGCAATTGTGCACCCACGCCATTGGCGACAGTGCCGTCAGAGTGGTGCTGGATGTGTATGCCCGCTATTTAACCTCCAACAACAAATTGAACTGGAGGATTGAACATTGTCAGGTGGTACATCCTTCCGATTTGCCAAAATTTAAAAAACACAAAATCATTCCATCTGTCCAACCCACGCATGCCCTTTCCGACGGACCATGGGCCATCGACCGTCTGGGCGAAGGAAGAATTCGAACAGCTTATGCATATCGTACACTATCGGAATTCTCCGATATCCTTCCCTTAGGAACTGATTTTCCGGTGGAAGACGTTAACCCCATGGGGACCTTTGCAGCCGCCGTATTCAGAAAAAATTTACATGGAGAACCTAAAGGAGGGTATTATCCGGAAGAAAAATTAAGCCGTGAAAAAACATTATGGGGAATGACAAAATATCCCGCGCAAGCCGCAGGATTCAAACATTATGGATACCTGACCCCCGGTACCAATGCCGATTTCATCGTTACTGATGTTGATCTGAATAAGATTCCTGAACATCAAATTACCCGTTTGAAAAACATCCGCTTTGATGTATATATTGATGGTAAGAAAATAAATTATAGAAATTAAACCAAACAAATTTTTATGGTTAGATCACTAGCTAAAACTTATCGTAAATTTCCAACATAAAATCCGTCAGTTTTTTCTGAGCAGCCGAAAAAGAAGCATCATAATTATTCACAATCAATGAAAAAGCGATGTTTTTACCGCTTTTGGTTTTCATGTACCCGGCAAATGATCGCACTTTGTTAATGTAACCCGTCTTGGCCCTAAGGTTGCCTTCCAAAGGAGTTCCTTTACCAACTTTTAAAAGTGTTCCATTTTTACCAGAAACAGGCAGAGAATTATTAATAATGCCGTAAATCTTTTTGTCCTGATATATACGATAAAGCAATTGGGTAAAAAAATCGGTGGTTACCAGATTATTTCGTGAAAGCCCCGAACCGTCGGACATATGAAGATGATCATAATCCAATCCCTTTTCCGAAAGCAACTTCTTTACACGCTCTATACCTTGGTGCAAATTGCCTTTTCCCATGGCAATCAGCAAAGCTTCGGTATATAGATTATGCGAATAGGTTAACAAAACACGTATCATTTTATCCAAAGTCGGCGAAAAATGCGTCAACAAAGTATGACGGATAACGAATTCGGATTTATCATCGTGAAATTGAAATACGGGCAATGTGTCGGCGAGGAAAATTCCCTGTGCTTTAAGTTGGTTTTTCATATCGTGAAATAAAGCAAGCCAGGGTTCCGGAAGGCTACCTTTTAGATAGAACTGAGCCTGATGGGGAGGAAGTTTTCCAAAAATTTTTTTTCTGTATTCAAAAGGCGATCCTGTTACATACGCATCATCTTCCGTACCTTTGGAAATCACATAATTTTTAATGTCCATGTTTCGAAATAAAAATTCAGGAAGAGTGCCAAGCACTTCGGCTTTTTCGCCCGATGATGCGGTTTTAAAAACATATCGCATTTGATTATCGCGGTAATTTAAAGGGGAAATAAATGCACCATAAGCATTGGACAAGTCGGACCATATCCAGTTATCAGGAATGGTAACCGGAAATTTTTTCATATCAATTACAATTTTTCCTTTGATGGTTTTAAGCCCCTTTTGTTTTAATTTTTTTACCCATTCCGTTGCGATCAGAGTATCTTCTTCATAAAAAAACCTCGATTGCAATGTAGGATCTCCCTCGCCTTCGATGATAATGTTGCCGGTTAATTCTGCAGAGTCAGGACTAAAAATGCCATCGGTACCCACCATGGTTTGAAAGCGAAAACCAGGACCCAAAAGTTTTAGAGCAGCATATGAAGTAACTAATTTCAAAGTACTGGCAGGAACAACATATTTACCAGATTGGTACTCCGCCATTAATTCACCGCTTTCCAAATCACGAACAGAATAGGAAAATACTCCGGCATTATACGCTGAATCCTTTTCCCATAGTGCCATGTTCAAAACATCCTGTGAAAACAAGCAAGCGGATTGTATAACGCATATCAGAAGAAAAAGCGATTTATTCATTCAAATGAATATTTTCGTCATCCGAAATATAGAAAATAGAGCCCGTAATTCGGGCGGTTTTATCATTTTTAAACAATTTCATGTATCGCCTCAATTGTTCCTTTTGTTCTTCAGGCGCATAGCCTGTTTTAAAATCCGTTATCCAAACTTCGTTGTTGCCAATGCAAACCATATCGGGCCTGAGAAAATTCCCCTTTTGCCGATCGAAAAATTCCCTTTCAAACCAAACATGCCCGGCATTTTGAATGAAATTCAACCAAACGTTTTCTTTGTGAAGTTTATCTAAAAATTTTTCCCAATCCTGAAGCCGGACATTAAATCGCGAAACCATCTCATCCGGTTCCGGCAAACGCCCGTTTCGTACTTTTTTCTCCAGGTAAAATGAAATGGCTCGATGCAGGCCTTCTCCTCTCTCCCGCTCGGGGCTGAAATCATATTTGAAAACAATCGGTAACGATTCCCTGCTTTCAATCCTTTGATTTATGTCAAAAGTGTAATTAACTTCTTTCCAATCAAAAACAGGAAAGCGGTTCTGTTTTTTATTGTCTTCAAAATAGCATAGCGTTCCTGAATGCCAAGTTTTTGTTCCACCGGAAATACCAAAAACTTCTGCAATAAATTTTCCGTATTCATCTTTTGTATGTGTATGAATAAACATGGCATCTTCAGCCCTGGTGAAAGCCACATACATTACATTCAATTCCTCAACTTCATCCCAATCCTTATTTTCTTTTATTCCGGAATGATCAAGTTCTTTCGTGCGTGGCAACAATACATATTTTAAAGGATAATTACATGTGAATGCCTCCGATGCATACCAAGTTAATTCTTTAGAATACTTTTTTTTCTTAGAAATAAATCCCGGAATGACAACAGCCTTGAATTGTAACCCTTTGGATTTGTGTATTGTCATAATTCTTACACTGTTATCATCAGCAGGTAATAAAATGTTTTTTTCACTAAGTTGATTATTCCATTCCTGTAAAAAAGAAAATATGTTCGAATTTTTGTCCTTCTGTTCAAATTCCGTCACGATTTCAATTAATACATTTTCAAACAACCGATTATCATTTCTGATTTCATTGCTGAAAAAACCGGTATAACAAACTATAAAATTATTTAATGAAGCCATAGATGACAGATGGGGGCGTCGGGATGCCAAATATTTTTCTTCAATCGTTTTTTTACGAGCCCTTTCATCCAAAACGAGCAGCGTTTGAAAAAAAGTATCATCGATCAAACCCAAATCAAGGAAAGCTTTCATCCATAAATTCAAATAATATTCATGCCCGTAAGCAAAATAATTTAAAAACCATATAAAACCTGAAATATACGGTGAGATCATGGCCGGTATGGGTTCAGGTCGAGAAAACGGGATATCCGGATGTTGTAATTTCATGTAGTCAAGGATCTCATCTATTTCACTGTTTTTCCTTAAAAGGACACAAATATCTTTATATTGATATCCTGAATTCAATAGTTTTCGTATGGAATAATTAACAAATTCCAAAAAATTATTTTTAAAATCCTTCTCATCCGCTGATAAATTTATTTCAACATATCCGCCTGTCTTTTCTTGCAGGAATTTCTGGCATACATTTGAGTATATTTTTTTTATGAATTCATTATCGCTCTTTTCCGCGAAGTTTTTAAACGTAGTATTATTAAACTCCACGAGATTCTTCCGGCTCCTTCTGTTGATAGGCAAAGGATATTTTTCATACATGTTTTTAAATGACGGATTATCCTGGTACTCATTAATGTCTTTTGGAATTTGTGGCAAACGCATCATTATCTCTGGATCGGCATTGCGCCATCGGTAAATGCTTTGCTTGAGGTCGCCCACCACCATACATAACTTACCTTCCGATAAAGCATTTTCCACCAATTGATAAATATTCATCCACTGTAATTTTGCCGTATCCTGAAATTCATCAATTAAATAATGCTTGTAACGTTCACCGAACTTTTCATAAATATATGGAACAGGCAGTTCTTTTATTAATGATGAAATCTTTAAATTAAATTCTGATACAGGAATTACATTATATTTTCTTTTCACTTCTTCATAGGCCCAGGATAGATGTTGGAATAACAAATAAATATTTTTGTTTTTTAGAACATAAAAATGAAAATAATATTTTTTTAATTCATTATCAAGATAGTTCTTAAATTCATTAAGGATATTAAGAAGTTGTTGAACATCTGGTGGTAATCCCTTTTGAATGATCGTCTTTTGAAAAAATGCTTCCAACGATTCTTTTTCATTCAGTTTCTGGTAAAGCTCCGTCAGCAACCCCACATCAAATTCTTTTATTTTCAGTAGCGGAGATTTGGATTTTGAGAAAAAATATTCCACCGGAATTTTTTCATTGAGGGTAACCATTCGTTGATGTATTTTCTTCAATTCATCATTAAAAATTTCCAGGTATTGCTTACTAATATCAAGGGCATGGCGGATTGTTTCTTCGTTTGTATGCATTAAATAGTCCAAATGAAAAATCCAATCTTCTTTTTCCAGCAAACTCATCATCGATTCCAATTCGGGACGCGGATCAGGATTTTTCATATTCTCCATTCGTTGTTCCATCAGATCCAGGACAATATTTTTCAGTGAAAAGTTTTGTGGTTTTGATATTTCTTTAAGCAACCATACCACAGCCTGTTTTTTAATTGTATCGGTTTGAATTAACGGCTCGACGTGTTGCCGGATTTTAAATTCATGCGCCATCGAGCGAATTATTCTAAAACTGAAGGCATCGATGGTTTGAATGGAAAAATCGGAATAATTATGCAAGATGGACGTGAATGCCGTACTTGCCCTTTTTTGCAAATCCTCCGGACGCAGATGGAGTTCATTACATAAATCAGCCGACAATGTCCCTTGGGAACCTTGTTTTAATTCCCAAAGAGCCTGTATGATACGTTCTTTCATTTCATCGGTAGCTTTGTTGGTGAAGGTGATGGCCAGAATATTCCTGTATCCGCTTTGTGCTGATATTTCGGTTTCCAATAAAATTTTCAAATAATACTTTACAAGCGTGTATGTTTTTCCACTACCAGCACTGCTCTCGTAAACATGAAAAGATTTTAATGACACAAATTTTTTCTTAAATATAAAAATAAAAAAGCCGCTCTAAAAAGCGGCTTTCAAAATTAAATTGAACAAGTATTTTATTCTTCTTCTTCGTCGTCTTCAGATTTTTGTTTGCTGGGTTGATTTCCTGAACCTGAACCTGTGCTTGTTTTTGGTGCATTCGGATCAACATAATCCCAACTTAAAATCCTGAATGATGTTCTGCGATTCAACTCATGAAGGGCTTCTTTTTCTTGTTTGGTTTTGGCTTTGGCAATTTCAGCATCCGATATAAGGAGTTGTGTTTTACCGTAACCTTTAGCCACAAGGCGAGCAGCAGGAATTCCTTTTTCTTTCACCAGATAATCCACGCACGATTGAGCCCTCTCTTGAGAAAGCTTCATGTTTTTCTCGGGAGAACCACGACTGTCTGTGTGAGAATTTAACTCAACTATAATAGTAGGGTTATCTTTCATGATGTTGTAAAGGAAATTCAGTGAGTCCTTCGACTCAGGCCTCAAGGTAGCTTTACCAAGGTCGTAAAGAATTTTTGGCATTCTGATTTCTTTTTCGACTGGTTTAACCTCGAAGTCGGCAATAAAGTCTTTGGATTTATCGCTTCCGGCAGTAGTCACAACGCGAACATCTTTATTGGCCAAAAACCCGTCGGTGGGAAAAGACGTGGATTTTGAAGATTTTCCTGTTTCGGTTGAAATGGTATAGGTGGTATTTTCTTTAAGTTTTTTCAATTCATATTTTCCTTCCTTATCAGTTACTAACTCCGTAATGGACCCATCACTACCGATAATTTTAATTTTAACATTTTCCACCGGTTCTCCTTTTCCTTTTCCGCCTTTTCCACCCTCACACAACACTACACCTTTCAGATTAAAGTTTAACGGAGGAAGGTTAAAGCTCCAAATATCCATTCCCCCCTTGCCTCCTTCACGATTAGAAGTAAAATATCCTTTTTGTTTTTTTCCTTCAAAAATTATCCAAAAATCATCAGCGGGTGAATTAATGGGATATTTCAAATTCTCAACGGGTTTTGTAAACTTGCCATTAGCATCTTTTTCAGCAACGAAAATATCTAATCCCCCCATGCCCGGGTGACCGTCGGAAGCAAAATATAATTTTTTACCATCATCGCTCAAAGTAGGGAACATTTCATCGCCTTCGGTATTAACGGCAGGACCGCAATTCTGAGGTTTGGTCCAGGTATTCGTTTTGGCATCGAAATTACTAAACCAAATGTCGGACCCCCCATAGCCTCCCGACATTTTGGAAGCAAAATATAGCACCTTCGTATCGGCACTTAAGTAAGGATGGCCAAACGACACTGTATCAACGCAAAAAGGCAAAGGATAAGGTTCTCCCCAGGTATTTCCCTGTTTTTTTGCCATATAAATTTGTTGTTTTAGTTGTTTGTTAGGTGCCTCAGGACAGCGTGTAAAAAATATCATGTCACCTTTTTTCGACACACATGCCACCCCATCATTAAACTTTGAATTTATGGTAGGAGCTATGGGTGTAGGAGTAGACCATTTTCCGTTTTTATCAACTTTGGTTTCGTAAATATCAGACTTTTGAACTCCGGTATTGGCATCTATTTCTCCACCGGTAGAACCAGCTCTTTTTGAGGTAAACATAATGGTTTGATATTTCTTGTCGGAAAAAGTTGGTGCATAATCATGTTCCTTGCTGTTAATTAAAGCCATGTTTTCGATTTTATAACGTTGAGGATTATCTTTCCATTGCTGAGCTAATTCACAGGATTTTATTCCCAGGTCGGCCTTTTTAGCATTTCCGCCTTTGGATTTGTAATTATTATATTCTGTGATGGCTTCTGCATACTTAGATTGTGCTTTCAAAACTTCCGCTAATTTCAAATATACAATTGGATCATCATAACCGCTTGAAATGGCTTTAGAATAATAAGTTTCGGCACCTTTGTAATCTGCAATACCCTGACATGCAACCCCGGTTTTATAAAGAATGGAAGCCTTTTTGTCTTTTGGTGCAGATGAATATGCCTGCTTATAAAGGTTTATGGCATTATAGTATTGGCCTGTTTCGAAAAAAATGTCAGCTTTTTTTAGTATTTTCTGTCCGAAAGATAAAAAAACAGACAGAACCAAAAAGGGAACAAATTTGTTCATAATAAAAAATTTGGGTGCTAAGATAATAATAATTTATTGAGAATAAAAATTTAAACAATATATTTAAACAATAATTTATGGATTGTTATATTTGCACTCCTTTGAAATTATGAAAATTTTAGTCCCTATCAGCAACGTACCGGATACCACTTCAAAAATATCCTTTACGGATAATGATACCAGATTCAACGGGCAAGGTATCACCTGGATTGTGAACCCCTATGATGAATGGTATGCACTGGTAAGAGCGCTCGAATTAAAGGAAAGTGGCAAAGCTGATAAGGTAACCATTATTCATGTAGGGTTATCCGACAGTGAACCCACCATCCGAAAAGGACTGGCACTGGGAGCTGACGATGCAGTCAGAATTAATGCCGAATCTTCCGATTCTTTGTATGTTGCTTATCAGATTGCGGATTATGCCAAAAACAATAGTTATGAACTGATATTAACAGGCAAAGAAAGCATACAATATAACGGAAGTGCCGTAGGCAGCATGATTGCAGCACTTTTGGATTATCCTTTCCTGAGTCAGGCATCTTTTCTCGATTTGAACGGAACTACACTAACACTTCACGTCGAAACCGAAGGGGGGATTAAAGTGGTGGAAGGCCAAGCACCTGCGGTGGTTTCGTGTGCAAAAGGAATGGCAGAACAACGAATCCCGAATATGCGCGGTATCATGGCGGCCCGAACCAAACCGTTGCAAACCCTTGATCCCAAGCCTTTCCGGCAAAACGTAAAGGTTCGTAACTTCGGTTTAAATCCGGGCAGAAGCGAATGTAAGTTGTTCACGGAAGACCAACTGGATAAGCTTGTTGAAGCTTTGCACAAAGAAGCAAAAGTCATATAAATATCTATATTTTTTATGTCGGTACTGGTTTTATTGGATTTAAAAAACGGCCAACTAAAAAAAAGTTCAATGGAATTGGCTACTTTGGGGCGAAATATTTCCGAAAAAACAGGTTTACCCCTAACTGGAGCCTTTTTTTCTGAAACTGGACCTGAAGCAAATATTTTTTCCGGCACCGGAATAACGAAAATTACCCGGATCATTGGGCTTGATTCATTAAAATCTCCCGATTTCCTTCTGCTTCATGCATTAAATGAATTTATTCAAAAAAACGGGGTAAAAATCGTATTGTTCTCATTCGATAATTTGGGAAAATCCCTGGCCCCCGGACTGGCAGCAAAAATGGATGCCGCATTTGCTTCCGGCATATCTCAGGTGGAAGAAATCAGTGGAAATACGTGGGTGGTGAAGAAAAACATTTTCTCGGGTAAGGCTTTTGCCCGTTATGAGTTGCAAGGTGAAAAAATAGTGATTTCCCTTATTCCCAATTCGATTGAACCCATTACGGTTAATTCAACTGCTGAATTAAGTGAATTTCAACCCTCACCTAAGGTTTGCGGTTTTCAAATAAAAGAAATAAAAAAATTGTCGGAAGGCAACATGGTTCCTCTTCCTGAAGCCGAGAGGGTAGTGAGCGGAGGCAGAGGATTAAAAGGCCCCGAAAACTGGTACCTGGTTGAAGAATTGGCTAAAGAACTTAATGCTACCACGGCATGTTCCAGGCCAGTAGCCGACATGCACTGGAGGCCTCATCATGAACACGTAGGGCAAACCGGTATCACCATCCGGCCCAATCTTTACATTGCCATCGGCATTTCCGGTGCCATTCAACATTTGGCCGGAGTAAACGGAAGCAAGACCATTGTGGTAATCAATAATGATAAAGAGGCTCCCTTTTTTAAAAGTGCCGATTACGGAGTGGTTGGCGATGCATTTACCGTGGTGCCCAAATTCATTGATGCCATCAGAAAGTGGAAGGCCCAACACCAATGATTTTTTGAATGAAAAAGATTGAATTGGATATCGTGGGAATATCTTACAGTCAAACACAATCGGGTGCCTATGCGCTTATTTTAGGCGAGAAAGCCGGTACAAGACGTGTTCCCATCATCATTGGAGGTTTTGAAGCTCAATCCATTGCCATTGAATTGGAAAAAATGGTTCCTTCTCGCCCCCTAACCCATGATTTGTTTAAAACCTTTGCAGAGGCTTTTCAGATTACCATTAAAGAAGTTATTATCCATAATTTGGTAGAGGGTATTTTTTATTCCCGACTTATTTGCGTAAATGAAATAACGGAAGAAGAAAAAGAAATCGATGCTCGCACCAGTGATGCCGTTGCCCTGGCCATTCGCTTTAAATGTCCCATCTACACCTACGAATTCATACTGAAAAATGCCGGCATTGAACTGGATGATGAAAATACCCCGAAAACGGAAGAAACTCCCGTTGAACATGGTGCCCAAAAATCGGAAAATTGGCTTTCGGAAAAAAGCCTGGAAGAATTGAAACAATTACTTCAGAAAGCCATTGAAAACGAAGATTACGAACTGGCATCAAAAATCAGAGACGAAATCAACCAAAGGAAAAAGTCTTAACCAAAAATTGAACATCCAGGACCGCATAAAAAATGCCATTCGCGTTATTCCCAACTTTCCCAAGGAAGGGATTTTTTTCAAGGACATAACTCCCATTTTTCTTGATCAAACGCTTTGTAATGAAATTACGGACTGCTTCATCCGACAATTGCCCGAAAAACCCGATGCCGTACTTGGCATTGAAAGCCGAGGCTTTCTGTTTGGGTTTTTGATGGCCAATCGAATGAATATTCCGTTTATCTTGGCACGCAAAGCAGGAAAGTTACCTGGGGAGAAGCATAAGGAAGAATATGATTTGGAATATGGCACTTCGGCAATTGAGATTCAAAAAGGGATCCTACAAAATAAAAGCCGGGTAATCATTCATGATGATCTGTTGGCCACGGGAGGAACGGCTGCAGCGGCAGCATCTCTGGTGGAAAAGGCAGGAGGAAAAGTTGCTGGCTTTACTTTTTTGGTTGAACTTGCGGATTTGAAGGGTTCGGCCCGATTAATTAAATTTACCAACAATATCATATGTCTGGCGAAATACTGAATGATGTCTCGACAGGTTTTGATTTTCATTTAACCGAAAATCAGAAAATGATTGCCGACATGATCAGGAAGTTCGGCAAAGAAGAAATCCTGCCGCATTTGATGCACTGGGATGAAGAACAAATTTTTCCGGTAGACTTGTTCCGGAAAATGGGCGAATTGGGTTTGATGGGAGTATTGGTTCCTCAGGAATACGGCGGTGCAGGATTGACATACACGGAATATGTTACGGTAATCAGCGAAATAGGCAAAATGTGTGGAGCCATCGGCTTGTCGGTGGCAGCGCATAACAGTTTATGTACGGGGCATATTCTGCAATTCGGTAATGAAGAGCAAAAAAGAAAATATTTGCCCAAATTGGCCACCGGGCAATGGATCGGGGCCTGGGGCCTGACGGAAGCCAATACCGGAAGTGATGCCATGCGCATGAAGTGCGTAGCGAGAAAAGAAGGTGATTACTGGATTATCAATGGAACCAAGAATTGGATTACACACGGCATTTCAGGCGACGTAGTGGTGGTGTTGGTGCGCACGGGTGAACTGCTCGACAGCCACGGAATTACGGCATTTATTGTGGAAAGAGGAACCCCCGGTTTTCGGGCAGGCAAAAAAGAAAACAAACTCGGCATGCGTGCCAGCGAGACCGCTGAATTAATTTTTGAAAACTGCAAGGTTCACGAATCGCAAATCATCGGCCAGCCCGGCGAGGGCTTTATTCAGGCCATGAAAGTGTTGGATGGCGGGCGCATTAGTATTGCCGCTTTGAGTTTGGGGATTGCCAAAGGTGCCTTGGAAGCATCCGTAAAATATGCCAAAGAACGCCATCAGTTCGGCCAACCCATTGCCAATTTTCAGGCCATTGCCTTTAAATTGGCCGATATGGCAACCGAGGTAGAAGCCGCTGAATTATTGACTTTCAAAGCCGCCGATTTAAAAAACAAAGAAGAAAAAGTAACGCGCCACAGTGCATTTGCGAAATATTATGCCAGCGAGGTTGCCGTAAAAGTCAGTACCGAAGCTGTTCAAATTTTCGGTGGCTACGGATATACCAAAGATTTTCCGGTTGAAAAGTACTATCGCGACAGCAAGCTTTGCACCATAGGTGAAGGAACCAGTGAAATTCAAAAACTGGTTATTGCCAGAGATATTTTAAAATAATATAACCCAAAATTTTACGATAGTTTCCACTACTATCCCCCTTTTCATACCACTGGGATCGTAAGCCCCTCTTTGGCGGCCAAGGTGTCGGGGAAGATTTTCCGGGCTTCTTCCAACAGGATGTCGATGTCTTTGTATCTGGCTGAAAAATGACCTATTAGCAGGCACTTAGCATTGCAATGTTTTGCCATTCTGGCTGCCTGTGATGCCGTGGAATGAAATGTTTTGGCTGCCCGATCAGCGTGTGTTTCATGAAAAGTGGCTTCATGATAAATCAAATTGGGGGCATCAAACCATTTTGAAAGATCAGGCGAATAAAGCGTGTCGGCACAATAAATATAGGAACGGGGCTTGGGGCCGGGTAAGACGAAGTCTTTTGGATTCAGTAATTCCCCACTCTCGGTCACAACTTCCTTCCCCCACTTGAGCCATTCATACTGATAAGGGAGCAGCCTGAAATTTTTGATTTTTTCTTTGATGATCTTTCCGGGCAGTTTTTTTTCTTTGAAGATAAAGCCGAAGCATTGAATCCTGTGCACTACGGGAAAAGCATGTATGGAAATTTGATCATCTTCAAATACACACCAACTTGAACTCCCGGCCAACGGATTGAAAATCAGTTCAAATTCAAGTTTGGTATCAGACACCGCCCAAATTTGACTTAAAATATCTTTTAAAGGTTCGGGGGCATATAAGTAAAGTTCTTTTTTGCGGCCTAGGAGTTGCATGCTACCCAATAGGCCAAAAAGCCCGAAGAAATGATCGCCGTGAAGATGCGAAATAAAAATTCTTTCAATTTTTTGAATACTGAAATGATATTTTCTTAATTGCAGTTGGACACCTTCCCCGCAATCAATGAGAAAAACCCGTTGATGGAAATTCACCACCTGTGCACTGGGCATCCTGCCATAGGCAGGAGTGGCGGAAGATGTTCCCAGTACCGTAACTTCAAAGGGAGGAAGATACATTTTATCTTCCTTCCACAACAAGTTTATAAACCGTTACGGCATGATTCATTCTGAGATTTACCAGATAAATGCCGCTTTGGAATTTTTTTAAGTCCAAAGTAACTTCATTAAGACCGTTTACTGAAGTAGCATAAATGGTATTTAATATTTTACCATTAAGATCGGTGATGTCAATAACATAGGGCCATTCCGACGGGCTATTGAATATAAACGTAGTGCACTCATGTCCCGGATTGGGATATAATGTTGCTTTCAGACTTTCAAACGGATTTGAATTCCATTCATGAATGGATGTGGCAGGATAGATGATAATTTTATAGTAATTTATATAGGTAGTATTCAGGTTTGTTCCTCCATTTACATTTGGATTATTTGGGCAACTGCCGACAGGCTGATAAGTGGCATACGTATCTACTTTAAAACTCAATACAAAAGTACCACTTTGCGTGGGTGTTCCGTAAATACTTGCACAGTTGTTGGCATTGCCTGGGAATTTCAATGAAGGTGCACCATTAATAGTACCGTTAGATAATGAAGCCGTGGATGAACCAAACATTAATCCGGGTGGAAGATTATAGTTGGTTACATTAGATGGAGTTGAAACCACCACTCTGTTAAAGCAAAACTTTCCGATTTGGGTGTTGGTGTCTTTAGGAACTTTAACCGTAATGTTTTGTAAATAATTTATACCTACGGTTCCCGTTACAAAATTGGTTGCACTGTCGGGCCAAATTCCGTATTTATTCAGCGCTATGAAAGCTGGGTCAAGTGAACAAGTGGGGACTTGTGCCCATGCCTTTAGTAAAAGTAAATATGATAATAAATGTAAAACTTTTTTCATAGTCATTTTTTTGTAAAAGTAACCAAAAATTATTGTTGAGATAACCTTTTTTTTAACAACTGGAAAATTTCGACAGTGGTGTTTTTGGTAAAAAACTTTTCCCGAAATTTATGAACCCACCGTATACCCTGAACGGCATTAGTCAGAAAGCACTCATCGGCAGAATGTATATGGTTTAAGGTTATGGGTTTTTCCGACACCATCAATTTCAATTCCGGAGCCAGTTCAATGATGGTTTGTTTCATAACGCCTAGCACCCCTCCTTCTTCAGCAGGAGGTGTGTGCAAAAAATTTCCTTTTACCAAAAAAATATTCGAATATAATGCTTCACAAATGTTTCCATATTCATTCACAATCAGGCATTCATTAATTCCGGTTGAAGAACAAAAAATTCCTGCCTGCACATAAAACATGGCACTTCCGCTTTTAAAATTGGAATATTTCGTAACGGGTTTGCGGCATTCCGTATAAACCTCCAACCAATAACCTTCCTGGTTTAACTCAAAATCAGGGTTTTCCAAAGCATAAAGTTGCATTAAAAAGGAAACATCGTTTGTTGGGGGAATGTAATTCCCCTCTCCGTTCCGAAATACGGTCAGACGAAGGCGGACATCTCCCCTGCAATGATTTTCGTGATATAAGGTTTGGATTAACTTTTTAAAATAATCCAGACTGAATTCCGGCGGAATTTTCATTTTAAAAACACTCATTCCCATTTTTAACCTCCAAATATGCTTGTCCAGCAAAGGAACATACCCTCCATCAAACACCCTGATGCTTTCAAACACGGAATCGCCCAGACGGAATGCCCTGTTGTTGAAGGATAGAAAAGGTTCGTAAAGTGATGCCAGGTGGCCATTATAGATACAGTAATTCAATTCCATTTCGAAATTTTTTCATTTACTTTTTTCAGTATTTCCTGTACGGCCGGACATATGAGGGAATTGTTCAGTGTCAGGTGCGCTAACGCCATGATGTTTTTCCTGTGGGTATGAGGATAATTTTGACAGGCCAAAGGTCTGACTTCGTAGATTGCACAAACATTATCGGGGCCCAAAAACGGACATGGGGTTTCTTTTAAGACCTTGTCGTGGTCCTCATCAGTCTTTAAAAATTTTTGAGAAAAATCGCCCGGCGTCATTCTGAGGAACGAAGCAATACGTTCTATATCTTTTTCACGAAAAATAGGAGAGGTGGTTTTGCAACAATTGGCACAAGCCAAGCAGTTGGTGTTGGAAAAAACATCCTCGTGAGCTTCCCGGAAAATCCGATCGGTGTGTGATGCGTGAATTTTTTTTAACCTTTGGAATAATTTTTTGTTGCGTTGCAGATCATTTTGGCCCCTATTTATAATTTCCCTGCTGTTCATTGATTTCGGTAGAGCGATTCATCGGCCAACACAAATATTTCTTCGAAATCTTTTTTCATAAGGTATTGTTCGCGGGCAATCATCTCCAAAGTATCGGGGCTGTGCAGAAGACCGTGGATGAGTTTTCTGTTATTTTCAATTCCCTGCAAATAATAATTTTTCTCATTTTCAAGGCTGTTGATTTGTTTCTGAATTTCCCATTGATAGGAGAATTTGTTTTTATCAAAGAAGAAAATCCATGCCAAAAACGCCAGAACCGTCAGGGAATATTTCCATTCAAAAACCTTTTCGAAAAATTGAATAAGCATATTGGGTTAAATTAATAAAAGTGCTTATGAAATTGATTTTAAAATAAAAAAAGTAATTAACGGAAAAGTGTTTGTATTAAATATTTAAAAAATCGGTCCATGGTGTTAGGTTTGCCAACACCTGAAATTTTCTGTATGTCAAGTGGAATTGCTCGTCGTCGGAAATGCTGTTCAAAACCGATATTCTGAATTGTTCAAAATTGGATAGGGCTTTTTTTTCTTTTTCAGTCAAAGGTATACCGGAAAATTCCTTGTCCCTCAGGTCGTTTATGCTTTCATAAAGTCCTGAAGCCGAGGTTTTCTTCAGCAATTCATTAAGTGTATTTATATTTTTCTCCACTTAGCTAAAGACAAATGTAGTAAATTTCAAAAAAGTTTTTCGGGTTATTCATAAACTTATTAGTAACAAATGTTTGTTAGGAAAAGAATATTGCTGACGATAATCCTGTTAGCACTGAATACCATAAAAGCACAGTTAAAGCCCGGCAAAAGCCGTCAGGAAATCTTATGGGCCATTGTGCATCCGGTATGTGCATGGAAAGTATATAAAATTTACAAAAAAAACCAAGCTTTGTATAACCGCACGTACTTAAAATCTTTCGGCATTTCCGACTCGTGCGACAATAAGGGCGATGCTTTTCGTCACATTTTTTTTATGGCATTATTCAGTCAATATTGTTCACCCCAAAAAATTTTCAAACTTGCTCTGGCACATGAAAAGAAAAATTACCAGTGTTTTTTAAAAAAAAATTGTCAGGAAAATTGCCCGTCAGACACGTTAAGCATCAAAATGGATATCATGAATAACATCACCGGTATCCGCTTAGGCCTGACATTTAAAACCCTCAGTCCCGAAATGATCAGGAGCATCACCATTGATTTGCTGAAAAAACAGGAATGTGCACTGGTATATACCTTAAATGGTGTTCGCAAACTTTATATTCCGACAAAAATTCCAGTCGAATTGCTTTTTAAAAAAAACAAACTAATTTTTGTCGGGGAATTGAAATTCCGGTAAAATGATTCTTCCGTTCAGCCATTCACTGCTGATTTCCGCTCCGTATTTTTTATAGAATTCTATGGCCGGTTTGTTCCAATCCAGAACTTGCCATTCCAAGCGATAGTATCCGTTCTTCTTTCCGTAATCAATAACTTTTTCAAACAATCGACTTCCGATTCCGGATTTGCGGTATTTTTCAGTCACAATAATATCTTCCAAATACAAAGAAATTCCTTTCCATGTGCTGAATTTCGGATAACATAATGCCATGCCAACCACCTTTTCTTCAAGCACCGCTACGAAAACATGAAAGAATTTTTTTTCTCCAAAGCCCCATTCAAGCAGTGTTTGCTCGGTTATCGTCACTTCATGAGGAGCTTTTTCGTAAAGTGCCAATTCTCTGATTAAATGTAATATTTCCTCTACATCGACCGGTTCGGCATCACGTATAATCATGTGATGAAGGTTTGAAATAATTTTTGATGATGACTTTTTGCACCGTCCTTTTTATAATCAAATCCTCCAATGGCAAGCCCTTTATTTGCTTTTCCGGTAAATCCACGAAATAAAGGAACAATCGCAGTTGTTCGGGTTTTAAATTTGAAAGTACGTTTTTTAAACTTACTTTGATAGATGTAAAATTGGAGTAATTGAAATCATTCCATTTGATATTGGCCTTCAGTGCGTCGAATTCCAACTGTGACTTGAAATCCAGAATAAAACCCGGGCTATTCAGGTAATCCTCAGGGCGGATATCACTTATTTTCAATTGAGGCGTTTTCAAGCAATAATCGGTTTACCGGTTGATTATTTTTCAGATGAGAAATAACAATTTCTTCCACATCACTTTCCGTTTGTACATTCACATAAAAAACGCCCTCAGGGTACACTGCCACCGTGGGCCCGTAATTGCATATTCCCAGGCATCCTGCTTTGTTTACCCTCCAGCTTGCCTTAATATTATGCTTTTTAATGAATTCTTTGAATATGTCGATGAGTTTTTCTCCGTGCTTTTTCCCGCAGGCAGGGCGCCCGTCATCACGTTCGTTCAGACAAACAAAAAGATGTATATCATATTTTTTCATACTCAAATGCTAATAAACAAACATCATCGGTTTGCTCTGCCACCGATTTCCATAATTTGAATTCATTTACAATCTTGTTTTTTTCTTCTGAAATATCAACATTATTTTCCATACCAAGAATTAGCTCTTTTAACCTGTTCGATGTGAATTTTTTACCCGTTTGATGATGGAATTGGTCGGTAATGCCATCCGAGAATAAATAAACCCTGTCATGTTGGATTAATTCAAAATTCTGATATGTAAATGGTTTGGAGAATTCATAGTAACCAACCGGTTGTTTATCGGGTTTTAGTATAATCAATTCATTTCTTCTTTTTATCCATAAAGGCCTGTTTGCACCGGAGTATTGCAAGTGGCCATTATGAGGGTTTAATTTTATTAAAACAACATCCATTCCGTCTCTCAGGTTCATGATTTCCATATTCAAGGTATTCGACACTAAAAATCTGGTACGGTCAAGGATCTGATGGGTTTCTGATATATTTTCTTCATTGATAACCTTATTAAGCGTGGTAAAGCACAACATGCTCATCAGCGAACCGGGTACACCGTGTCCCGTACAGTCGGCTACTGCACAAAAAAGTTCATCCTGTTTTTTTAATATATAATAAAAATCACCTGACACGATATCCCTGGGAAAATAAATCAGGTAAGATTTGGGAAAGTAAGTTAAAATCCTGTTTTCGGAGGGTAAAAAAGAATTTTGTATTCTGCTTGCATACTGAATACTCTGGGTAATGTTTTGATTTTTTTCCTCAAGTTCCGTTTTTTGTTTTTCTATAATATTCTTCTGAGTAACATTGATTTTATATCTATTAAAAAGTAACAATGTAAAAACTAAAATAGTAAATAAAAAGACAGATATCAGCAATGTTAAATTTTTTTGGTTTTTAATTTGTGTTTCTTTGTGCTTTAATTCAATGGACTTGATCAAACTGTCTGTTTTTAATTTATTTTCAAGTTCCAAATTTTGAATAGACTTTTTATAAAATTCATTGAGCTGTAAAGATTGGTTTTTATCAGTAAATTCAGAATATTTATTAAAATAAACAAATGCACTGTCTTTTTTATTTAATTTTAAAAAGTTACATGTTTTAAGATAATATAACATTTTTTTTTCCTTTATTAAATAATCTTCATTTATTAAGTTGTTTAATTTTTCAAGATAATACAAAGATGAGTCATAATTATTTAAATGATACAGTATATATGAATAATTTAAAATTCCATCAATTATATTTTTCCTGATATTTGATTTTATTTTATATTGCATTGCAAGTAAATAATAAATTCTCGCCCTTTCAGAATATTTCATATTGAAATATAATTCCCCTAAATTATTATAAGAATATCCTATATCTTCAATTTTTCCGGTTTTTGAAGCATAATACAACGATTTAAAAAAATATGACTCTGCTTTCAGAAAATTTCCCTTAACGGCATTTATAACACCAAGGTTATTTAAAATATTATTAAAATAGGTATAATCTGATAGTCCCGTTTTGTATAAATCCTTTAATGAACTTAAATAATATTTTTCAGCCAAAGTAAAATCCTCTGAATAATAATAAGCATTGCCTAAATTTAACTTTGTAAAAAAAAGAAAATATGAGTCTTTAGTATTTTCTGACAATTTCAAGGCTTCGTTAAAAAACTTAAAAGAGTTCATAATCTGGTTTATGTCAATATAATAATTACCAATGTTATTAAGAGCATGTATTAGTCCGATAGTATCTTTAATTTTTTTAGCCAACCTTAAAGCGCTGTCATTAAGTTTAAAATACCCGTAAGTAGTATCATCATAACCTAGCCGATTTGAAAGTTTAATTAATTTGGAAATAATAATTGTATCCGGATGCCCGATTCTTTTAAATCCGTTTCTTTTTTGAGAAAAAATTAGATGGGAGAATAAAATGAATTTAACAAAAATAAGATACCTGACCATCAATCCTGATTCCTTTTTTTCACCATAGTAAGGATGGTAGCAATGGCCACGGTATCTCCTGCATCGTCATATACATCTACCAACCACTTTACAATTCCTTTTGCTATGTCGTCGGGCGTCTTTTTTTCCTGTTCAATTTTTTCCTTACATGTAAATCGTACTCCAATGGTAGTGCCCACATAGACCGGTTTTGTAAATCTGCATTCATCGATGCCATAATTTAAAAGGACGGGCCCCTTTTTGGCATTCACAAACAAGCCTGCAGCTTTGCTCAAGATATAATACCCATGTGCCACACGTCCCGTAAATATGGTACCATCCAAACTGGTTACGTCGGTATGGGCATAAAAATGATCCCCGCTGATATTTGCAAAATTCACGATATCGGCTTCCGTAACAGTATGTTTTGCGGTAATCAAAGTTTCGCCTATTTCCAAATCTTCAAAATATTGCCTGAACGGATGAATTTCTTTTTCTACCTGCCTTGCACCGTATTGATATTGTTGAGTAATCTCCGTAATAACAGTGGGACTTCCCTGAATGGCCGTTCTTTGCATATAATGAAACACTCCGCGAACACCTCCCATTTCCTCTCCGCCGCCCGCTCTGCCGGGCCCACCGTGAACCAGACCGGGCAAGGGGCTGCCGTGGCCCGTGCTTTCTTTGGCACATTCGTTATTCAAAATTAATATCCTTCCATGCATACACGCAGTTCCTAAGGTGAACTCCCTTGCAATTTTATTGTCGGCAGTTACAATAGAAGTTACCAAACTTCCTTTTCCCATCTTCACCAACTCAATTGCCTCTTCAGTTGTTTTGTATGGAATCAGAGTACTGACGGGCCCAAACGCCTCAATATTATGACAATCGGTTTTTTCAAACGGTTTTTCATTCAGGAATACCACAGGAGGCATAAAAGCACCTTTGCTTTTGTCTGCCCCTTTTATTTCAAACTTTTCAAAATCGCCTATGATAATTTTTTGAGTTCTGGATAAAAGTTCCACTTTTTCAAGAACCTCTTGCAACTGCGGCTTTCCTGCTAATGCTCCCATTCTTACACTTTCATCCATAGGATTTCCAATCACGATTTTAGACAACCGGTTGCCCAATGCAATCCTGACATCTTCCACCAAATGTTCCGGCACCA
The DNA here is from genome assembly GCA_026415195.1 of Bacteroidia bacterium. Taxonomy (GTDB): domain Bacteria; phylum Bacteroidota; class Bacteroidia; order B-17B0; family Aurantibacillaceae; genus JAOAHO01. The sequence goes on from JAOAHO010000026.1 coordinate 34,391, forward strand.
AAATTCGCCTCACAGCCGTACATTTTTGCCCTGCCTTTACCGTAATTTCCCTGGCTACTTCTTTGATGAAAATTTCAAATTCTGGCATTTGAGGGGTAACATCCTTGCCCAGCACACAAGCATTCAGCGAGTCGGCTTCCATATTGAAAGGGACCGACTCTTCCACCAATTTGGGGTGCGATTTTAACATCTTCCCTGTGGATGCAGATCCGGTGAACGTCACCACATCCTGGTTCATGACAACTTCCAGAAGGTTTCTTGCATTTCCGCAAATAACTTGTAATGCACCTTCAGGAATTATTCCTGATGCTATGATTTCCTTTGCCACAGCCTCGGCCAGATAAGAAGTTGCCGTGGCGGGCTTTACAATGGCGGGAACCCCCGCAAGCCAATTCACGGCAACTTTTTCCAGCATGCCCCAAACCGGGAAATTAAAAGCATTGATATGAATGGCAACGCCTTCTTTTGGTACACAAATGTGATGCCCTATGAATGTATTGTTTTTGGAAAGCTTCACCGGATTACCTTCATAGGTGTAAGGTAAATCGGGAAATTGCCTGCGAAGGGATGCATAAGAAAATAAATTTCCGATACCTCCTTCTATATCAATCCAACTGTCGGTTCGAGTAGCTCCGGTGCGGTAAGATATTTTATAAAATTCTTCTTTTTTGGAAAGCAAATGCAAGGCAAGGGATTTCAACATCCTACCGCGTTCCTGAAAAGTCATCTTACGAAGCGCCGTTCCCCCAACTCTTCGGGCATAATCTGCAACGACTTGAAAATCTATTCCCTCGGTTGATGCAAATCCGATAGTCTCACCCGTAACAGCATCCACTAGTTCCTGGCCATTGCCCGAGCCGGCAACCCATTGTCCGCATATATAGTTTTTAATTTTTTCCATACATTTACTTTTGAGTTTCGAATATAAAAAAATAATTTGAGGTATTTATCTCTGTAGTTTCATATTTGGCTCTTCAACAATCCGTTTTTTTGGTGTTTTAAAGATTATTCTGATAACGATTTGCTGTTTTAATCCATTTTTCGGTCAGTCGAAGTTGGATTCTTTATTAAGTGCTTATAAAAACGAAAAAAATGAAAATAATAAAATCGAACTTCTGATTTCAATCGGCAATATAGCAATCAACATTAAAGCTGATTCCGCTTTGTTTTACTTTAATGAAGCATTAAAAATTATTTCAAAATCTAAAACAATTAAGCCGGTTAACCTAAAATTTATAAAAGCAAGATTACTGAAAGATATTGCATGGGCATATTATTTAAATTCAAATTTCGATAGTGCAATTTATTTTAGTAATAACTCTTATAATCTTTTAAAAGAACTTGAAAAAAAAATATCAAACAAATCGGATACAATTCAATATTGTAATTCATTATTTTCTTTAATGGGAAATATAGCTACTATTGAGATGGCAAGAGGCAATCTGAATAAGAGTTTAATGTATTATGACACCGTTTTATACCTCATTAAATTTATTAAAGATAACAATGCAAAAATCAACATTTACGGAAATATTGCCAATCTTTATACATTAATGGGGAATTACAACAAATCGATAGATTATTATTTTATGGCATTAAAATTAAGTGAAGAAATTAAAAATGATTACTTCATAGCAGCAAATTTACTGAACATAGGAACTGTTTATCATGAACTGGGCCAGTATAAATCGGCTTTGGTTTATTACAATAAATCTCTTGCAATTTATAAAAAAATAAATTATCCGTATGGTCTTTCCCTGGCATATAGCAATATTTCATTAATTGAATTCATATTAGGTAATAATGAAATTGCTCTTGATTATGCTGTTAAATCCCTTAACATCAGCAACGAACTGGGTGACAGAATTCAAACCGCAATACAATATGCCAACATTGGAGACATATACAGTAGAATGAAACTATATGACGATGCATTAAAATATAAATTCAAAGCCATTGAAATATTTAATCAAATTGACAATAAAATATTTTTAACCCAAGAGTATTTATCCCTAGGCAAAATTTACTTTCATCAAAATCAGTTAGATCAATCAGAATTATATTTAAAAAAATCTGAATTAATGGCCAACCAACTAAATAATTTAAAGATCATTTATAGGGTATATGATGCTTTATATGACTTTTATGAAAAAAGAAGGAATTATCAAAAATCTAATTATTATTTAAAAAAATCCTTTAAAATTAAAGACAGTATTAACTCCATGGAAAGCAAGAAAAATCTGGAAATTAAAGAAATGCAATACACCTATGAAAAAGATCGTGCAAAAAGAGAAGCCGAACATGCACAACAAATTCTTCTGCAAAAACAGAAAAATCAAAGGCAAAAATATTTTCTGATTACAACATTAATCGTATTAATATTGGTTGCTTCATTTATGTTATTATTTATTCACCGGTATAATATTACAAATAAGCAAAAGAAAATCATTCAGGAACAAAATGAGGTTTTGGAGTATCAAAAATTGATTTTAGAAGAACAAAAAAGATTAGTTGACCAAAAGAATAAGGATATTCTTGACAGCATCAATTATGCCAAAAGAATACAAAACGCCATATTGCCTTCGAATGCAAAATGGAAAGAACATCTTCCTGACAGTTTTGTCTTATATCTTCCCAAAGACATCGTTGCGGGTGATTTTTACTGGATGGAATTTGCAAATAAATATATATATGTAGCCGCAGCCGATTGTACAGGGCACGGAGTACCCGGTGCCATGGTCAGTGTGGTATGTTCGAATGCTTTAACCAAAGCCGTACTGGAAGAAAAACTTACCGAAACCGATCAAATCCTTAACCGAACCAGGGAACTGGTAATAGAAAAACTCACAAGTGAAGACAACATACGCGACGGCATGGACATTTGTCTTGTCAGGCTGGAAAAAGGGAAAAACATTATCCAATTCAGCGGAGCTAACCGTCCGTTGTATATGGTAAATCAAGATAAATCATTAACAGAAATCAAACCCAACAAACAACCCATCGGGCGCTACGAAGAATCAAAACCCTTCACCAAGCAAGAAATTGAACTAAACGCAAACACCTGGCTATACCTCACCACTGACGGCTTTGCTGACCAATTCGGCGGAGAAAAAGGCAAAAAAATCGGAACTAAACAATTTAAGGAATTGTTGTGCAACAACGCTTCAAGTAATGATGCCGAAGGAGAAAAAGAAAAATTATCCTCCTTCTTCAAAGAGTGGAAAGGAAATGAAGAACAAATGGATGATGTAACGGTAATTGGCATCAAGACATGAATAACTTCCGATGGCTGAGTAGGGCGTTTGCCCGTATCGAAGCCACCGCCATAACTAATCCCCCTTACAAATCTCATTAAACTTATAAAACATATATTTCCCTATTTTTGTATACTTCTTTCATAATGAAAAGATTTTTTATTTTAATAGTTTTATCCTTGCCCTTTTTTTCCCAAAACCAAAGAAAAATTGATTCGTTGCTAAACCTTTTATCCCCCTCACTTCACGACTCAATCCGATTTAAAGCATACATGATTTTGGGATATGAATTTCAAAACAGCAACCCCGATACGGCTATTTACTTTCATAAACTGGCCGAAAAAACAGCCGAAAAAATTCCGGGACCCGAAGGGGAGTTACGAAAAGGCGAAGCCATGCAGGCAAAGGGTTGGGACTATTATGTAAAAAGTGATTTTGCTAGCGCCCTGATGCACAACGAAAGCAGTTTACGAATAGCGGAAAAACACAGCAACAGTTCCAATAAAAGAATAAAAACCCATGCACAAAAATTATTAGCCTGTGTGTGGTGCAACATAGGGGGTGTATATAGAATTCAAGATAACAATGCCAAGGCTCTGGAGTATTATTTCCGGGCGTTGAAGATTTGTGAAGAGATTGGATATAAACAAGGTCAGGCCTCAAATCTGGGCAACATAGGGATTGTGTTTAGACAGCAAAGCGATTATCCCAAGGCCCTGGAGTATCTTTTCCACGCGTTAAAGATACACGAAGAAATCGGAGACAAACCAGGGCAAGCCATCAGTCTAGGCAACATAGGGACTGTATATCACGAACAAGGCGATTATCCAAAGGCCCTGGAGTATTATTTCCGCGCGTTAAAGATAAATGAAGAAATCGGAAATAAAAAAGGCCAAGCCAACAATCTGGGAAACATAGGGGCTGGTTATAAAGAACAAGGCGATTATCCCAAGGCCTTGGATTATTTTTTCCGTGCGTTAAAAATGGATGAAGAATTAGGAAATAGAAATGGCGTTGCCAGACATTTGGGCAACATAGGGATTATGTATCACGGCCAAGGCGATTCTGCCTCCCGTAGTGGGAATGCCCACCTTGCGGCAGACAGGTATGCCAAGGCCCTGGAGTATTATTTCCGGGCGTTGAAGATTTGTGAAGAGATTGGATACAAACAAGGTCAGGCCTTTAACCTTGAAAACATAGGTGCTTTATACCTGAAACAAAAAAAATACACAACTGCCGAAGCCTATCTGAAAAAAGCCGAAAAACTGAATAAAGAATTTGGAACGATTTATTACTTACAATTTAATTATCTCGATTTATCCGACCTCTATTACCAGAACGGCCGTTATAAACAAGCATACGATTATTACAAAGAATACATTAAATACCGCGACAGCGTAATGAGCGAAGAAAACCAAAAAGCTTTGGTTCAAAAAGAAATGCGGTTCAATTTTGAAAAAGAACAGGCCTTGAAAGAAAAAGAGCATCAGAAGAAGTTGGAAATGGAACGAAAAGAGAAAGAAAAACAACGAATCATTACATGGTTTGTGGCAGCAGGACTGATTCTTGTAGTAGCATTTTTAGGTTTTGTAATTAACAGATTGAATGTAACAAGAAAACAAAAGAACATCATTGAAAAACAAAAGCAAATCGTCGAAGAACAAAAACTTGTTGTAGAGGAACAGAAAAAACTGGTAGAACAAAAGAATAAAGATATTTTAGATAGTATCAATTATGCCAAAAGAATACAAAACGCCATATTACCCTCAAATGTAAAATGGAAAGAACATCTTCCCGAGAGTTTTGTGCTTTATTTACCCAAAGACATCGTGGCCGGGGATTTTTACTGGATGGAATATGCAAATAATTGTGTTTATGTGGCAGCTGCCGATTGCACCGGACACGGGGTACCCGGAGCTATGGTGAGTGTGGTGTGTTCGAATGCCTTAACCAAAGCGGTACTGGAGGAAAAACTTACCCAAAGCGATCAAATCCTTAACCGAACCAGGGAACTGGTTATAGAAAAACTCACAAGTGAAGACAATATTCGGGACGGAATGGATATTTGTCTTGTCAGGATAGAAAAAGGAAAAAACATTATCCAATTCAGCGGGGCTAACCGTCCGTTGTATTTGGTAAATCAAGATAAATCATTAACAGAAATCAA
>JAOAHO010000027.1 GCA_026415195.1 Bacteroidia bacterium
GAACAAAGGGCTATGGCACAGGATGCTTTGAACCGTTGGTGGTACCCCACCCTCATGATGTTTGGTCCGCCCGATGCAGAAAGCCCCAACAGCGAAAATGCTATTAAATGGAAAATCAAGCGCGAAACGAACGACCAGCTTCGCCAGCGCTTTGTTAACCAAACCGTACCCCAGGCCGAGTACCTCGGACTGACCATACCCGACCCCAACCTGAAATGGAATGAAGAAAAGCAGGGATACGACTTTACCCAACCGGACTGGAATGAATTTAAGGCTGTTATCAACGGGAACGGCCCCTGCAACAGGGAAAGACTGGCAGCACGCATTAAAGCACACAAGGAAGGGGAGTGGGTAAGAAAAGCCGCCGCGGCCTATGCCAAAAAACTTAAAAATAAATCCGTAGCAGCTTAATGAAATACTCTATAAATTTTTTTACTTATGAGTAACGACAGTCAAGGCCCTTTGTGGGAAGTGTTTGTACAAAAAAAGCCCGGGCAGCCTTTCATTCATGCGGGAAATGTACATGCCTTCGATAAGGAAATGGCCCTGCAAAATGCCCGTGATGTTTATTCAAGGCGTAATGAAGCCACAGCTATTTGGGTGGTACCCTCCGACCAAATTGTAGCCAGCACACCCGAAGATGTGGGAAGTTTTTTCGACCCTTCGAACGATAAAATTTTTCGCCATCCCACTTTTTACCAAATCCCCGACGGAGTTAAAAACTTGTAATGCATGACAAATCTTGCACTTTTTCGTTACTTACTTAAAATCGGAGATGATTTATTAATCAATGCCCAACGCTTGTGTGAATGGACCGGGCACGGGCCTTTTCTGGAAGAAGATTTAGCCCTGACCAACATTGCTTTGGACCTCTTCGGGCAAGCCAATGCTTTTCTGGAATATGCCGCTAAAGTGGAAGGAAAGGGGCGCGATCAGGATGCCCTGGCTTTTCACCGTAATGACACGCAATTTCTGAATGCCAAACTGGTTGAAATTCCCAACGGCGATTATGCACAAACCATTCTGAAGCAGGCCCTCATCGACAGCTTCAGGTACTTGCTCTATCAGGAACTTGTCAAATCATCCGACCAAACCATTGCCGGAATTGCGTCCAAAGGGGTGAAAGAAGTTACGTATCACCGCAGGCATACGCACCAATGGGTAATCCGATTCGGTAATGGTACCAATGAAAGCATGGAACGCCTGAACAATGCGCTGGGGAACTTATGGAAATACACGGGTGATTTGTTCGAGTCGGATGAAGACGATGCCATGGTGGAAAAATCGGGCGTGGGAGTTGCTTTTCATAAAATTTTCCCGGCATGGGAGGAAGAAATAAAAAATTTATTTTCTAAATCGAATTTGCGTTATCCGGAAAATGTTTGGATGATAAAGGGGGGCAGGAAGGGTGTACATACGGAATATTTAAGTTACCTTCTTAATGAAATGCAAATGCTTCCGCGCATGTACCCGGATGCAAAATGGTAAATCATCTGTTAGAAATTCCGTTAAGCAGCGAAAACTCAAATCTTCGGCATTCTGCATAAGTAAGTAAAAAATCCAGGCCCTCGAGCATGTTTTTGGCTGCCTTTACACTGTCGTGAAAAACTATGATGCTGCCGGGCTTAAGGTATTTCCGTATAATTTTCTTGCAATGTTCGGCATTGGAGGTTTGGGAAAAATCGTATGTAATCACGTCCCACAATATGGTCTGAAATCCCAGGGCTTTAATGCGCCTGATGGCTGAACGCGTGATTCTTCCATAGGGCGGTCTGAACAAATTGGAAGGAAAAACATCATGGCACCGCAGAATATCGTGCTGATATTGCGACCATGATGCCCGGAATAGATTGAGATGTGAATATGTGTGGTTGCCAACCACATGCTTTGCGGCCAGAATTTCATTAAACAAACTTTTTTCTTTTTCTACGTTTTTTCCTATGCAAAAAAAATGCGCTTTGATGTTTTTCCGTGCCAGTTTATCTAAAACACGTTCGGTAATCCCCGGAGTAGGCCCGTCATCGAAGGTCAGGAAAATTTCATTACGGTTTCGGTTCCCGTGCCAAACGGCTTCGGCATACCTGCGAAAAAAAAATTCTCCGGGCTGAGGTGTAAACGGCATAAACTAAGGGGTATCTTCTAAACTTTCCGTAAGTTCTTCAGGGCTAAGGATGGCTTGAAGACGTTGCCAATACTCTTTCTCCAGATTCTTTTGCTTAAAATCTTTTGCCAACATATGAAGACGCTTCAGGATTTCTTTAGCTTGTTCCATGTCGCGATAGAAAGCAGGGCTATGCCTGGGTTTTAACCCACGGTAAATTTTCAAATCGCCTTCGAAAATATCAAACAACTTTTTGGATAATGCATTGGCTTTTTCGATTTTACCGATTTGATAATAAGCAGAACAGATGGAAAACATGGTGGCATCAAATGGGATGTTTTCATCGGGCATCACTTCCAGGCATTTATCTAAAACGGCTTCAGCTTTTTTGCTTTTTCCTTCATTAATCAGCGCATGGGCTAAAACTCCCATTTGCATTCTTAAATTGCCAACCAGCCGAACGCAGTTCTCATCCAGATTGATTCCTTTTTTGTCAATACCTCCCCAACGGAATTTTTCCATGATGTTTTTATACATCACTTCGGTGTTTACCCTTCCGCCCATGCTTTGTTCAAGTGGGCTTTGTTCGATGGGAACCAACCGATAGGCCAGCCCTTCAAGTTGGAAGTATTTTTCCAGTCCTATGTAGGCTTCGCTTCCGGTGGTGACGGCAAAATAGATGGGGCGCTTCCAGTCATTATGGGCCACCAGGTCAAGCACCATCAAATCGTTTTTGGTAATGTATCCTTTAGGTATCCTGAAAGTCATGGTTTTTACAAGGCGATGCGTGTCTTTCACGGATATAACTTTATTTTTCATCACCGCCATCGAGTCCACCGGAACATAAAAGGTTCTGGCTTTAATATAATCGATGGGTTTAGTTCCATTATCAATTTTATTAGCTGGGTCATCGCTCAGGGCAAATTCAAGTCCTTTTTTCAAACTCATCGGTTTTTGCTTGTCGTCTTCTTCAATCAAATAAATGACTTCACGCTTAGTGGCCAGATATTTATCCGGGGGTATGGTAAAGGGGACAGGGTCGCTTTCATAGGCCTTGCGCCGCATTTGATTGATGTACCAGTCGGTTTGAAGAAGGGAAAGATTCACCACACGCACGTCGGTGCGAATACCTTCCACTTCCTGAGCATACCACAGCGGGAAAGTATCATTGTCGCCGTTGGTAAAAAGGATGGCATTTGGCGCACACGATTCCAGGTAGTTAATGGCAGTATCGCGGGCTAAAGTTCTGAGTGAACGGTCGTGATCGTTCCAACCTTCCGCAGCCATGATGTAAGGCACGAAAAAGCAAAACACGGGAATCACCATGGCAGTTTTCTCATTCTTAATTACATTTTTTAACCATTCATGCAGGGCAATTACTCCAAGCCCAATCCAGATGGAAAACGCATAAAAGCTTCCGGCATAGGAATAGTCGCGTTCGCGGGGCTGATAAGGAGTTTGGTTTAAATAAATGACTATGGCCAAACCGGTCATGAAAAAAAACACCAGTACAACCCATGCATCGTTAAAACGGCGCCGGAAATGTCTGATTGCCCCAAAAAGGCCCAGCAGAAAGGGCAACATGTAGAACTTGTTACGGGCAAAATTATTTTTGTCGCGATGGATGATTTTTGTTGAATCTTCCCCCAGTAAAAAGTCATCCACGAATTTAATGCCTGTGATCCAGTTCCCTTCAAAAGGGTTATTTAACAAACCTTGTACGTCGTTTTGCCTTCCGGAAAAATTCCACATGAAATAGCGCCAGTACATATACCAGACCTGATATTTAAAAAAGAATGTAAGGTTTGCACGGAATGTGGGAACTTCAACAGTTTCTGGCTCTCCGGTTTGGGGATTTTCCAAAATTTTCTTTTTATGATATTCCGCCACATTCCCCCAATATCTGTATGCCGCTTCATGATGCGATTGGCTGCTCCTCATACGGGGGTAAATAGTACAGAATTCTTCTTCATAGGTGGGGATGGAATTTTTGCGGTCGTCGGCAACCACATATTTTTTGCTTGCTTCATCGCGAATGTATATGGGGTCACCGCTTTTGAATTCCCTTGAACTCTTGGTGGGGGCATTGTAATAGGGGCCATACAGCAAAGGCCAATCACCGTATTGCTCGCGCAGCAGGTAGGAAAGCATGCTGGGGGCATTTTCAGGATCGTTTTCGTCCATCGGAGGATTTGACTGAGAGCGGATCACCAGGACAAAAAACGCGGAATAACCTATCAGCAGCGTGGCCAACGACACAAAAATCAGGTTTAACAATTCGGTTTTTTTCTTAAAATAGTGAATGGCATAAATCATGCCCGACAACGTCATCAGCCGTAATAACATGGCACTTCCGGACGGCGCCGAGAAAATGGCAAATGCCGTAAAGGCTATGGATGTGTATAGCGCAAACTTGTACCATTTCTCTTCACCCTTAATCGTATAGAGTATATAAAGGGTGATGGAGGCAATAATCAGAAGAAAAAACACTACGGTTCCGGTATTGAAAGGTAACCCCCATTTATTGGTAAAAAACACTTCATAATCACTGACGAATTTTACGATTTTGGGTATGATGATGTTTTGAATACCACCGAGTATCAATATTGAAACAACACCGGCAATTACAAATCCTTTATTGGAAAATTTGTATTTTTTGAAGTAAATCACATAACCAATGGCCGGTATAACCAGAAGGTTCAGTAAGTGAACACCTATAGATACACCAATAAGGAAAACAATAAAAACTATCCATCTCAGAGCGGAAGCGGGGTCCTGATCATCCTCTTCATCCCACTTCAGTATGGCCCAAAATACCACAGCAGTAAAGAATGACGACATAGCATAAACTTCCCCTTCCACGGCACTAAACCAGAATGAGTCGGAATAGGTATAGGCAAGTGCACCCACAGCAGATGACATTAAGACTAACCAACGTTGGGGTGAGGAAATATTATCGAAGTTAGTTCCCAACCATTTCAATGCAAGCCGTGTAATTGTCCAGAACAGGAAAAGTATGGTGAATGAACTGCAAAGGGCACTCATGATGTTGACCATCATGGCGGCCTTATCAGGACCAGGAGCAAGTAAGGTGAACAGGCGGCCTATCAGGATGAAAAATGGAGCTCCCGGAGGGTGTCCCACTTCAAGCTTGTAGGAACAGGCAATGTATTCACCGCAATCCCAAAAACTGGCGGTTGGTTCAATGGTTAAAACGTAGGTGATGGTGGCCACCAGCCATACCAACCAGCCGGTAATGTTGTTTAAAACTCGGAATGACAATATGTTCATGTAATTACTAATGAAAATGAATTGCGAATATAACACTATTCAATGAACGTATGGAAATGAATTTACATGGCGATTTTAGGAATTTAGTAAAAAATATTTTAAATTTGCGTCCCGTTTTGCCCGATCGTCTAATGGCAGGACGTCAGATTTTGGTTCTGACTGTGTTGGTTCGAATCCAGCTCGGGCAACAATTTAAAACCGCATGAATAAGGTTCGGTTTTTTAATTTTACCATTTTTTAACAATATTTTATCGTAAAATTTCCATTATTTGTCTAAAATAAATTTAAATTTGCAGCCTCAATTTAAAAACCAATTGTTATGAAAAACAACTATTTTGACCAAATCATCGACATGCAAAACCAATGGCTGAACTTTTTCTCCGAAAGCAGCAAAAATTTCATGAACAACAGCGGGAAAAACCTTTTCCAAAACAACGACGTATTTTCTTACTGGACTGAAAAACAAAAAGAATTTGTTCAAACTTTCCAAAAAATTTGGGAACAATTCTTTAACGGAGTAAATCAAAACAACACCTCCAAAGAGTTTTTGAATGCCAATCAGGAATTATTCAAAAACATGATGCATCAGCAATTGGAGTTTTTTAAAAATTGGCTTGAACTTCAATCGCGCTTTTTCAATGCTTTTGGGATCTCTTCAAGGCACGAAGAAATTTACAAGGGAGCCGAAGAATTTAACAACACCTGGACCAATATTTACAATTCATTCATAAATTCTCTGAACAATTCTTACGACATTCTTACCAAAAATTTTCAGTCTTCTTTCCAGAAAGATATTCTCAATAATTTTCTCCAGGGAAATAAAATTTTCACGGCCGTAATGGAATTTTATAAACCTTGTTTTGATGCCTTCCAAAACGGCAAAGTAAATTTTGATGAATTGAAAAAATATTATAATCCGCAGGCCTACAACGAACTTTCTAAAAAGATCTTTGGAGATTTTTTTGCCGGATTGGATGTTAAAAGGTTTTATGAAGAGTCCATCAAAACCATGCATGGCTTTTTTGTTAACCAAAACCACCTGGCCAAGGAATTCTTCAAACAAATGGAAAACATTCGTGAAGAATTACCCAAAATCTTCCATGTGGACCTGAGCCAGTGGAAAGAAATTTATACCAACCACAACCAATTATTCACCAGGTCTTTTGAACCCCTGTTGAAGTTGGTGAATCCGGGCAAGGAAAAAGAAAATATGGAAAGCCTTCTGGAACTGATGGACAGGGTGGCCGATTATACGCTTAAACAAGGTTTGATGCAGTCGCTTATTCAAAAATCGGTGCAGTTGGGCATGGAAGAAACCTTTAAACATGTTCAGGAGTTCTTTTCCAATCCAGAAAACATCGGAAAATCCATTAATGCCCAGGATTTTTACAATCAGTGGGTAAAAACAAATGAAAAAATCTTTCATGATCTTTTCTCTAGCGAGGAATTTTCAAAATTGAAAGGCGAAACCCTGAACCTCAGCATGGATATCAAGCTTGCTTTCGACAAATTCATATCCAATCTTTACGGTGCATTTCCTTTTGTGTTCAAAAATGATTTAAATGAAATTTATCAGGAATTGCACGACCTGAAAAAAAGGGTAAAAGAGTTGGAACATAATGGTGGAACTTTTGTGGAACATGTGGAAGACAAAACCAACAAAAAATCATCCAAAAAATAATTTTTTCCAATAAATTGTTAAAGCCCATAACTTTGTTATGGGCTTTTTTGTTTTATTGTAACATGGTCTTATGGAAATTGAAGTATTAAATAATTTCTTTTCAAAGCGCCTTTCGGAAGAGTTAATCAAGACGGGTGTAATTAAAGAATTCAACGAAGGAGAAGTTATTATTCAGGAAGACAAATATCCCAAAGCCGTGCCAATTATCCTGGAAGGCACCATCAGGGTGATACGAACGGAAGATGACGGTAACGAAATATTGCTTTATTACCTAAGGCCCGGCGATAGTTGCGTGATGTCTATGTTGGATGCACTTCACAACGATACTTCCAAAGTCAGAGGTGAAATTGAAGAAAAAGCAAAAATTTTATTTATTCCTGTAGAAAACATTTCCAGATTTGTGCGCGATTTTCCCGAGTGGCTCGATTATATCCTTTCCATTTATCATAAGCGCTTCGAAGAGTTGCTTGAGATGGTGCAATCGGTGGCATTTAAAAAAGTGGATGAAAGGTTATTGGAACTTTTAAAGAAAAAATCGGCTGTGCTTAAAGGAGAAAAAAGCATTAACGTAACCCATGAACAACTGGCCCGTGAGCTGGGTACTTCGCGTGTGGTGGTTTCCCGCTTGCTGAAAGAAATGGAAAGGCAAAATATCGTACGGTTGGGCAGAAACAATATTACCCTGAATTAAATTGGAGTTTTTTTAAATTTTACTTTTCAAAGGGTAACAAAAGTCACCTTTTTTGTATTATTACTGTTTTAACTTTGCATTAAAGTTACACTTCATGAAAATCGAACAAATTTATACCGGTTGCCTTGCACAGGGCGCTTATTACATCACCTCTGAAGGAGAGGCTGCCATTATTGACCCTCTACGCGAAACAAAACCCTATCTTGACCGACTGCAAAAAGACGGTGTTACCCTCAAATACATTTTCGAGACGCATTTTCATGCAGATTTTGTGAGCGGGCATTTAGATTTGAGCAGAAAAACACAAGCTCCCATCGTCTATGGTCCCACTGCCAAACCGGAATTCGATGCCATCATCGCCGAAGATGGTGAAGTTTTTCACCTGGGTAAAGTGAAAATAAAAGTTATCCATACCCCCGGGCACACCATGGAAAGCTCATGTTATCTGCTTTTGGACGAAAACGGAAAAGAAGTGGCCTTGTTTAGCGGAGATACCCTTTTCCTTGGTGATGTTGGCCGCCCCGACCTTGCCCAAAAAGCCACAAATATGACGAAGGAAGAATTGGCCGGAATGCTGTATGACAGTTTGTATAATAAAATTCTTCCGCTTCCCGATGACATTATAGTGTATCCGGGCCACGGTGCCGGCTCTGCCTGCGGAAAAAACATGATGAAAGAAACTCAAGACACACTGGGCAATCAGAAAAAAATAAATTACGCCCTTAATCAGCCCTCTAAAGAGGCCTTTATCAAGGCAGTTACCGATGGATTGCTTCCCCCTCCGGGCTACTTTGGTTATAATGTAGTGATGAATAAAAAAGGGTATGAATCCCTGGATAAAGTGATGGAAAAAGGCCTCAGAGCACTAAGTCCGAAAGAACTGGAAGATGCTGCTAATGCTTTCGATGCTGTTGTGCTAGATACGCGCGATGCAGCTGATTATGCCAAAGGCCACATCCCGCGCTCCATCAACATTGGGCTGAAGGGGGATTTTGCACCTTGGGTGGGAGCCATCATTGTGGACGTAAAGCAGCCCCTGCTTTTGGTAACTTATCCCGGAACTGAAGAAGAGGCGGTTACCCGCTTAAGCCGTGTGGGTTTTGACAATGTCCTGGGATATTTGAAAGGTGGATTTGAAGCATGGAAAAATGAAGGCAGGGAAATGGATACCGTGCATCGTATTTCTGTTCAAGAATTTGAAAAAGAATTTTCAACCGACAGCATAGTGGTGGATGTCCGCAAAGAGTCGGAATTTGATGCTGAGCATGTGGTTAATGCCTTAAACAAACCACTGCAATACATCAACGAATGGTTCCAAAGCCTTCCCTCCGACATAACTTTCTATCTCCATTGTGCAGGCGGATACCGAAGCATGATTGCTGCCGGCATACTGCAATCGCGCGGCATCAGAAATTTTAAAGAAGTGGAAGGTGGTTTTAATGCAATAAAGAATACCTCCGTTCCGAAAACGGATTATGTATGCCCAAGCACCTTAGCGAAAAAATAATCTTTAAAAATAAAAATATGTTCGGTTTTTTTAAAAATATAATGGGAAGTTCGGTTAGCGACGAGGCGATTAAGGAGGCCGTAAAAAATGGTGCAGTGCTTTTGGATGTCAGGACCCCTGAGGAGTTCAAAACAGGGTCGGTTAAAGGCGCCAAAAATATTCCCTTGCAAATCATTCAAAGCAAAATGGCCTCTTTGGATAAAAACGCTACCCTCGTGGTGTTTTGCCGTAGCGGCAACCGCAGCGGGATGGCCAAAAGCATCCTGGAAGCCAACGGGTTTAAAAACGTGATCAATGCCGGTGGCCTTTCCGATATCAAAAGCATATTGGAAGGGTAGGGGAAGGGTATGAACATCAGGCATATTTTGCTTAACGGCCGGAATATTTCAAGGGCAATCCGCTTTGCCCTTGGGATTTTTATTGTTGTGCAGAGCGTGATATTCCGGGATTATGTGATGGTGATTCCCGGTGTGTTGGTAGCCGTCATGGGGCTTATGAATATCGGGCGCTGTTCGGCCGGTTCATGCCATAGTTATAAATATCGTGCTCCAAAGGAAGATTCCGAAATCAGAAAGGAAGGCATCATATATGAAGAAGTTAAATAAAAGGCATATTTTCAGCTTACTTTTAACCCTTGCAGGAGCTGCCGCGGGTTATTTTTACTACCGCTCCGCTTCATGCGGTTCCGGCGGTTGCATCATCACCTCACATCCTCTTGTTACTGTTTTGTATGGCGCCTTGTTGGGTTATTTATTGACGGATTTTATCATTCCAAAAAATAAAACTAAAGCATTATGAATAAAACATTCAGTGAAATCATCCAATCGGACAAGCCCGTGCTGGTGGATTTTTTTGCCGAATGGTGCGGCCCCTGCAAAATGATGGCCCCCATTCTGGAAGACCTCAAAAAGCGAATAGGCGATAAAGCCACCATCATCAAAATTGATGTGGATAAAAACCCCCTGGTGGCAAGTTCCTATCACATTCAGGGTGTGCCTACCCTGATGCTGTTCAAACAAGGAAAGGTTTTGTGGAGGCAATCCGGCGTAATGCCTGCCCATGAGTTGGAAAAAATTATTAACGCTAACCTTTAACCGGTTATGCATCATCCCTGGCCATGGTACATTGCCGGCCCCCTGATCGGGCTGATGGTTCCCCTTTTATTGATTCTGGGAAATAAGTCCTTCGGTATCAGTTCTTCATTCCGCCATATTTGCGCTTCCTGCTTTCCCGGAAAAATTTCTTTTTTTAAATACGACTGGAAAAAAGAATCCTGGAATCTGTATTTTGTTTTGGGAATATTCTTAGGGGGCGTGATCATGGCTTTTATTTCTGACGTGCACTATCTACCCATGGTGGATGAAGAATTAAAGGCATCCCTGCAATCGAAGGGGCTGACTTTTGGGGATTCCTGGGCACCTGAAAGTTTGATTTCACTAAGTGCTCCGCATCTTAGCAGTTGGGTGCTTATGATTGCAGGAGGGTTTTTGGTGGGCTTCGGAACGCGTTATGCCGGCGGATGTACCAGTGGTCATGCCATCATGGGGCTTTCCTCCCTTCAGTGGCCGTCATTGGTGGCCGTGGTTTGCTTTATGGCCGGAGGATTCTTCGCCACTCATTTTATTCTGCCTATTTTCTTTAAATAATGCTCCTTATGGAAAAAGAACTGTTGAAAGCATCATCGGATATCCGCAGGCAGGATGCCATGTGCCTGAACGAAAGTGAAATGGATCATGCATGGTATCATAAGCTGAAATACGTGGCTGCCGGTGTGTTGCTGAGCATTATTTTCATAAAAGCCGAAATACTGAGCTGGTACAGAATTCAGGAAATGTTCTGCCTGAAATCTTTCCACATGTACGGCATCATCGGAAGTGCGGTGGCCGTGGGCGCGCTTTCCGTGTGGCTGATAAAAAAATTCAACATCAAAACCCTCTACGGTGAACCCATAAAAATTTCCAAAAAGGAATTTAATTACGGCGTGATGTTCGGCGGATTTTTATTCGGCATCGGTTGGGCACTCACAGGTTCCTGCCCCGGCCCTATGTATGCTTTGGTGGGCATGGGAAATGGGGGTTATCTCGTGGTGCTGGCCTCTGCCGTTTTGGGCACATGGTGTTACGGAAAAATGCGCGATCGCCTTCCGCATTAAGCCCTATCTTTGCAAAACGGCGTGCACAAAATTTTGTTTTTTATTTTTTCGGCTTCCCTTATTCCCCAACCGGACATACAAAGCTGGAACAGATTGCAATTCAACTTCAGGGCCAAAAACGGTGTGTTATATGTGATTGACCTGAACCACAGGGCCAACCTTGAAGAAAATAAAGCTTCGGCATTTCTTTATGCAGCCCGCATCAACATCCAACTTCCATTGCATCAAAACCATATCCTTGGGTTTTCCCCTTTGGCCCTTTTCCACGACCTGCGCAGCCGCACCACGGAAAAGCGTTACACCCTATCCTATCTTCACGAGCATCCCGAAGCGGGCCTGCATTTCCGTGCCGGCATGGAATGGCGCACCTACGACGACCCCGCACGCAATGCTTTCAGGTTCAGGGCACGGATGGGCAAGGAATGGAATTTGGGAAAAGATTGGGAACTGAATGCCTATCATGAGCTATTCCTGCATGCCTACCATCCGCTGACGGAAAATAAGTTAGACCATCAGCGCACGGGGGCCATATTCAGAAAAAAAATTTTAAAAAATTGTGCATTGGATGCAGGATATGTTTTCATCAACAGAAAAGGGCTCCGGCAAACATCCGTGGATTATGAGCACCTGCTATGGCTGGCACTTATTGTGGAATTATGACTTTATTTAACCCATTGGGCCAAAGGTATATGTTAAAACCCTTGGCAAGGGGAAGCGGCCGACATTTCGATGCTGGCTGAAGGAACCTATCAATGTGTGCTGAAAAACGAAAGCGGAAAAAAACTGAAAACCGAAAAGCTTATTTTAATGAGATAATGCTTAAATTTGTGTATGTTGTGGCTTAAAGCACTGAAGGCAAGGACTTGCATCCTTGCCTTTTTGTTTTTGAATTTATTTTACGCCCAGGAAAATTTGGTTCAAAACCCTTCTTTTGAGGAAAATATAAAGTGTTCAGATTTGCAATCTAACATTAATGATTGTAAATATTGGTATCAAACTATAAAACCCGGAACCCCGGATTATTTTAATCCATGTAATAATCCTATTACCTCTTCTCCAACAAATAGCTTTGGTTATCAATCAGCTAAATCAGGAAGTTGTTATGCGGGATTTGCGATTTTCAGGTTTTATTTATCTAATTTCAGAGAATATTTAAGTGTAGGGTTGAAGAAAAATCTAATGAAAGATAGATATTATGAATTAACGTTTTATGTCTCTTTAGCAGAATTAAGCAAATTTGCGGCTAAGGAAATTGGGGCATATTTTTCGGAAGACAGTTTGAAGGAAACCTATCCATTATGGCCACCTTATGTTTTGAATTATACTCCCCAGGTTGTTTGTGATACGCTTATTGAAGATACCTTGAATTGGGTTAAAATACAGAAATGTTTTAAAGCACAGGGTAATGAGAAATTTTTAACCATTGCTTCTTTTGTTGATGACAACCATTTAACAAAAAAACAAATAAAACCTTGTTCATTACCTGAATGTGCAGCATACTATTTCATAGACGACGTTTCGGTAGTAGAAATAAGCCCGGCGCGGGCGGCCATGCAAGACACCATAGAATTATGCCCGGGCCAAAGTTTCACCCTGGGTACGGAAAGCGTATCCGAAGCCGCTTATGAGTGGTATTCCAATGTTCCCCTCAGTTGCACGCAGTGCCCCTATCCGGTGGTTTCGGCATCCAATGCCACGGTGGTGTTGGTTAAAAAGCAATGCCAGGCCACCCTTTACGATACGGTTTATCTGAAATTGCACGTTAACGGCCCCCCTGCCTATGCCGGCCCCGATGCCTTGCTGTGCCGCGGGCAAAGCGTTACCTTGGGAGGTGGAAATGCCCATGCCCTTCGCACCTACACCTGGCAGCCGCCTCAGGGCCTGAGCTGCACCCATTGCCCCATGCCCGTGGCTTCTCCTGATGCCCCCACTTCCTATACCCTCACCCTTACGGAATGCGGAACCCAAAGTACGGATGAAGTGAAGGTGGAAGTGCAGCCCTGCGAAATGCTGCTGCCGCAGGCAATCACCCTGAACCGTGACGGCAAAAACGACCTGCTGGAAGTGAAGATTCCCTTTGCCCAACAGGCCACGCTGCAGGTGTTCAACCGCTGGGGCAATGAAGTGTATTCCGCATCGGAAGCCGCCCCCGAGGGTCTGCAAATCGTGCTCCGTTGGGACGGCACGCACCAAGGCCAACCCCTGCCCGCCGGAGTGTATTTCTACTTAGTGCGCGGCACCGACCTGAACGGAAAACCCTTTGAATATAAGCAGTTCGTACATTTGATGCGTTAACCCCCTGATTAAAAATCCGGTGGCAGAGTAGGGCACAGCCCGAATTGAAGAAGCAGATTAAAGAAATTAAAGCAATAATAAAATGTCACTCATCCTTATAGAACACCAATGCCTGCATGGGGCTGATTTTGATGTCTTTGTAATAGAAATTCAGGATGGCATCATAGGTATATCCCAATTTGGCCATTCTCATGGCGCCTTCCTGGCACAGCCCCACTCCGTGCCCGAAGCCCCTGCCAAGGAACAATACCGAGTCGGCGCCGGAGGGTTGGATGGAAAAGAAAGAGGAACGAAGTTTTAGGTCTTCCCGCACTATCTTCAATAAAATTTTTTTCTGTTTGATTTCCATACAGCATTTTCTTTGCCCTTGCATAAAATGGGTGGCTTGCCGTATGGCTTCGGTGTCCGACACATCCACCTCGTGTTTGATACGCAAGTAATCCAGCCAGTCGGAAAGCAGCATTTTCCGGCTCCAATGAAAGTTTGGCATATGTAAGCTGAAGCTGTCCTGAACGGAACGCAGATAGGGAATGTGTTTGCCCCACACGTCCTCGCTGTTGGCGGTTTGCCCGCCGCTGTTGCTGTGAAAGGTGGCCACGATGGGGTTCAGTTGCTGGTCCACCACTATCAGCCCGCGGGTTTGGGCCACGGCCGTGAATATGCTGTAATCCCTGGGTTTTCCGTAGTAGGCCTGGCAGTGCACCTGGTCGCACACATGAAAGCCCTCCTGGATGTGCTTGTTGATTTGGGAAAGGGCAAAGGTGCGGGCCAGTATGGATTGGGCTTTATAAAATTCAATGTGCGAACGCCTTCCGGCTTCTGCTTCCGTTACACCTGCAATATATTTGTCCATCTCCACTTCGTTCACCAAAAGCATCTTACCGTCGGATCCGATGCCTGCCAACAGGTTGTGAAAATAAATCCGGGGTTTGCGGGATGGATTCAGCAAGGTAATTTTCAATTCCGACTCGGGACCCGATACAAAATGCACCGACTGGAATTCTCCCAGGAATTCATTTCCCGCCACCAACGATAGCGCCTTGCCTTTCAACAGAATTTTATATTGCCCCTTTCTGTCGTTTTCCAAAAGCCGCCTTCCGTCGGCAAGGATATGATAGGCCCCCGTATGAATTTGTACCTGAACTTCGGTTACTTCCAGGTTCCTGAACAACCCCACAAATACATTTTCAGTGGGAATAAAGACGCTTGCTGAACCCAATGCCCACAACAGCACAACCAAATTTGAATATGCAAACAAGGGAAATTTTTTTTTCATCAGTTCAGGGCATTCAACAGATCATCGGCTATGATTTGGCACGGATGATTGTCCGTCGGGCGTAACATTTTAACCACATTTTTAAATTCTTTTTTCATGTTTTGATAATAATCATCCGAATTCAGCAACTGCCGAAGTTCTTTTTCTAAATTATCCAAATTAAAATCATGCTGGATGAACTCCTGCACTATTTTTTTATCAGGGATGATGTTAATAAGTGAGATGTATTGCAGCTTCACCAGTTTTTTGGCAATGAGATAAGACAAATTGCCGGCACGATAGGCCACCATGTGTGGTAGGCCCATCAGGGACGCCTGAACGGAGGATGTGCCCGATTTGATGATGGCCGCATCCGCACTTTTCATCAGCATCAGGGAATCTTCCATGCTGACCGTGATGCCGGCCCTGCGTGCAACATCATAATAAGCGTCGGGAATGTTTTTCATGCCCGATACCACAAAATTTACGTCCTTGAATTTCAAGGCGGTTTTTACCATCAGGGGAAGGTGTTTTTTCACCTCCTGCAATCGGCTGCCGGGCATCAACAAAACGTTTTTCCTTAGTTGGCCTGAAATTTCAGGAGGCCTGCTTCCCGATTGTTTTTTGAATTCTTCAATTTCATAGGCCATGGGGTGGCCCACATATTCCACGTTGTGTATGCCCATATTTTCATAGAAAGGTTTTTCAAAGGGCAGGATGCAATACAATTTTTGACAATAGCGTTGTATATAAAATGCCCTGTCGGGCTTCCATGCCCACACCGTGGGCGAGATAAAATAATGCGCCTTGCGGCCGGTTTTCCGGTAATACCAACGGGCCATTTTTAAATTAAATCCCGGATAGTCCACCAGCAACAATACATCGGGCTTGAAATCCAGGATGTGTTTTTTAACGATGGAAAAGTTTCGGAGTACGATATGGATATTTTTAAGCACTTCCCAAAAGCCCATGAAATTCATCTTGCCGATGGGGATGAGGGATTTTTTTTCTGCTGCTTTTTCCATCAAAGGCCCGCCCGTAAAGAGGAATTCGGCTGAAGGGGCTTTTTGTTTCAGGAAGGAAATGATTTTTGCCCCGTAAATATCGGCGCTGTGTTCTCCGCAAAGAATAAAAAATTTCATGTTTGTTGGAAATATAACAGGTATATGAACATCAATACATATCCCAACACCGCGCCGATAATGCCTTTGGCCCATTCATAAAGTTTTCTGTTCAGGAAAAAGTAAAATAAAATCAGGTTTAGCCCCACGCAAAGCCGCAACACATTCAGGTTCAGTTCGCGGAAGAAGCCGTAGCGGATGTGTCCGGCATCGGGCTTGGCCGAAGGTTCCACAAAAAAAAGCCACCACATAAAATACCAAAGCAATGGAAATGCAATACCTGCCAAAAGGCCCCAGTACCAACGGTTGTTTTTTTCCAGGAACGTAATGGGCGTATCATTCATGGAACAATTTTTTTAATTCGTTCAGGTGCTGCCTGTCGGTAAGGTCGGCCTGAGTGGGTACGATGGAAATATAACCGTTTTGCAGGGCCCATTCGTCGGTATCGGTGGACTCGGGTTCAAAATTGACAAAATTTCCCGTAAGCCAATAATAGGAACGGCCGTAAGGATCTATGCGTTCGTCAAATTTTTCCACCCAGTGGGCTTTGGCTTGCCGCACAAATTTTATTCCTTTTATCATATCCGAAGGCAGGTCGGGAATGTTTACGTTCCAACAGGTTCCCTTGGGCATGGGATGGGAAAACGATGTTTCAATAATTTTCCTGACGAAAGGTTCATATTGTTCAAAACGGGCTTCCACGGAATAGTTACACAAGCTAAAGCCGATGCTTGGCGCACCTTCCAGGGCGCCTTCCAGGGCGGCGCTCATGGTGCCGCTGTAAATGACGTTGATGGAACTGTTGCTGCCGTGGTTTACGCCGCTCAGTACCAGGTCGGGTTTTTGTTTCAGGAAGTGGTTAATGCCCATTTTCACGCAATCCACCGGGGTTCCGCTGCAGGCATATTCCCATTCGGTTTGGTGATAATTCGTTTTTTCGATGCGTAAAGTAGAGTTGATGGTGATGGCGTGTCCCATGCCGCTTTGGGGCTTGTCGGGGGCAATGACCATGACCTTACCGTAGGATTTGGCAATTTGCGACAAAAAGCGGATGCCGGGTGAATAAATGCCGTCGTCGTTGGTAACCAGAATGATTTTTTGCATGTAGGATAAAAGTAATGAATAAGGTTTTTATAAATCAGATTGAATGGTGAAGATATTTAAAATAAGGATGTTAAGTAAAGTCGGGATGACTGGACTCGAACCAGCGGCCTCCACGTCCCGAACGTGGCGCGCTACCAACTGCGCTACATCCCGGTATTCATAATGTGGTCCCACTTGGGATCGAACCAAGGACCCCCTGATTATGAGTCAGGTGCTCTAACCGGCTGAGCTATGGGACCGAAAACAAACGGGCAGCAAAAGTAAAAAAAATTACGCTTTGGTAAAATCCCAGTGTTCCAGAAACTTGGTGGTGTAATTTCCTTTTTTGAAATCTTCGTTTTGCATCAGCTTTAAGTGAAAAGGAATGGTGGTTTTGATTCCTTCAATCACATATTCGCTGAGGGCACGATGCATTTTGGCAATGGCTTCCTCGCGGGTTTGGGCCACGGTGATGAGCTTACCGATCATGCTGTCGTAGTTGGGGGGAATAACATAACCGTCATACACATGCGAGTCAACGCGTATGCCATGGCCGCCCGGCGTATGGAGGGTAGTGATTTTACCTGGACAAGGAGCAAAATTTTTAAACGGGTCTTCCGCATTGATGCGGCATTCAATGGCGTGTAATTTCGGGTAATAGTTTTTACCGGAAATGGGCACACCCGCCGCCACCAGAATTTGCTCTCGGATAAGGTCGTAATCTATCACTTCTTCGGTAATGGGGTGTTCCACCTGAATGCGGGTGTTCATTTCCATGAAATAGAAATTGCGGTGCTTGTCCACCAGGAATTCCACGGTGCCAACCCCTTCATAGCCTATGGCCAACGCCACTTTTACGGCTGCTTCTCCCATAGCATCGCGCAGTTCGGGAGTCATGAACGGAGAGGGGGTTTCTTCCACCAGTTTTTGGTGCCGCCTTTGAATGCTGCAGTCGCGTTCACTCAGGTGGCAGGCCTTTCCGTGCTGGTCGCCCACTACCTGAATTTCTATATGGCGGGGTTCTTCAATGTACTTTTCCATGTACAGGCCGCCGTTACCAAATGCTGCTTCTGCTTCCTTTGTGGCCGACATGAAAAGTTCTTCCATGTCTTCTTCTTTCCACACAATGCGCATTCCGCGCCCGCCTCCGCCGGCTGTGGCTTTGATAAGAACCGGATAGCCGATTTCGGCAGCTGTGCGTTTGGCATGTTCCACATCCACCAATAACCCGTCGGAACCAGGTATGGTAGGCACTCCTACTTTTTTTACCGTGGCCTTAGCGTTGCTTTTGTCGCCCATGGCATTAATCATTTCCGGGCTTGCACCGATGAACTTAATTTTATTCAGTGCGCAAATTTCGCTGAACCTGGCATTTTCCGAAAGGAACCCATAACCCGGATGAATGGCATCGGCATTGGTTATCTCGGCCGCGGCAATAATATTGGTGATGTTCAGGTAACTTTCTTTTGACGGAGGAGGACCTATGCAAACGGCCTCATCGGCAAATTTCACATGCAATGAATCTTTGTCGGCAGTGGAATATACGGCCACCGTCTTGATCCCCATTTCCCGGCACGTTCTGATTACCCTGAGGGCAATTTCCCCCCGGTTAGCAATCAAAATTTTCTTAAACATAATTTGAAAATTTTAGGAAGGATCCACCAGGAACAAGGGCTGGTCGTACTCAACAGGAGTGGCATTGTCCACCAACACCTTTACAATCCGACCGCTGACATCGCTTTCAATTTCATTGAAAAGCTTCATGGCTTCAATGATACAAACGGTTTGCCCTTGCTTGATTTCATCGCCCACATTTACGAAAGGCGGCTTATCGGGGGAAGGTGAACGGTAAAAAGTTCCAATCATGGGCGATTTTATGGTAACATATTTGCTCTCGTCGCTTCCGGCAGATGTTTGAACATTATTGCCTGATGATTGTTTTTCTTGTGTTTTAGGCGCCTCAACGCTTGGTACATGTTGCTGAACAGGAGCCTGAACCACTTGTTGCTGCACAGGGACGCTTTGAACGGGAGTTGGTTGTTGGATAACTACCGGTGTCGTATTACTTTGTTGCGACTTTCCCGTTTTAATGGTAATCTTAATCTCTTTTGTTTCTAACTCTACTTCACTTACGCCGCTTTTTGAAACAAACTTAATTAAGTCCTGGATTTCAGATAATTTCATAAAGAGGTGTGTTTTGGTTTGGGTGCAAAAATAACCATTCATTAAAATAGTGCCAAGATTTTTAACAAACAATGCAAAAAAATGTTAAAAAACGAGCTTTTTGCTATGAAAAACATCAATTTTTAAAAAATCTAATAACCGAGTACGCTTCGGATGAATGAAATTTTTTTGAGTGCAATTTCCGAAACTTTACTTTCACCTTTTCTCAGTTCGTTTTCAAGTTCATCAGGATAACTCATATAGTAGTTATATTGATTTCGCATTGAAGCAAACCTTTCCAGGATTAGTTCAAAAAGGGCATTTTTGGCGTGGCCGTATCCAAAACCACCTTGTAAGTATTTTTTTCTTAGCTCATCGGTTTGTTCAGGGGGGGCAATCAATGAAAATAGTTTAAAAACAGTACAGTTTTCAGGGTTTTTGGGATTTTCCAAAGGAGTACTGTCGGTAATGATACTCATGATCGACTTTTTAAGTTCTTTTTCAGGAAGAAAGATATTAATGAAATTATTATAGGATTTTGACATTTTTTGACCGTCGGTTCCGGGAACCCATTTGGTTTCTTCTTTAATTAAAGCTTTAGGGAGCTTGAATATCTCCCGGTTAAAAGTGCGATTAAAGTGTCCGGCAATATCGCGGGTAATTTCCAGATGTTGGATCTGGTCTTTACCTACCGGCACAAAATCTGCATCATAGAGCAGGATATCGGCAGCCATCAATACGGGGTAAGTAAATAGACCTGCATTAACATCATGTAATTTCTCACTTTTATCTTTGAACGAATGGGCATTGGCCAGCATCGGAAAAGGCGTAAAACAATTCAGATACCAGGCCAGTTCCGTGACCACCGGAACCTTACTTTGCCTGTAGAAATAATGTTTATTGGTGTCGAATCCGCTGGCCATCCAGGCTGCTGCTACCGATAAGGTGTTCCTTTTTACAAATTCCGGATCTTTGACGGCTGTGAGGGTATGAAGGTCGGCAATAAAATAAAAACATTTGTTTTCTTCTTTTTTACTGAGTTCGATAGCAGGAAAAATGGCCCCCAACAAGTTGCCCAGATGAGGAATGTTGGTGCTTTGAATTCCGGTTAATATTCTTTTTAAGTTTTCCATCAGGCACGAATGATGACTTCTTTAACGATTTGGCTTACAAGGGGTTCTTTGGCCGCAGCCACTTCAAGCACTTCTTCATGCGAGACATTAAAAACTTTGCCTTCAACACCCAGGTCGGTGATGATGCTGATGCCAAACACTTCCATGCCCGAATGCCTGGCAACAATGACTTCCGGAACAGTGCTCATGCCAACGGCGTCGGCACCGATGCGCCATAAATATCGATATTCTGCGGGTGTCTCAAAGCAAGGTCCGGTAAGTCCTGCATAAACGCCTTCTTTTATGCGGATATGGTTTTCGCGTGCAAAATTTAATGCAATGGAGCGCAGGCGTCTACTGTAGGCTTCGCTCATGTCAGGAAATCTTGGTCCTAATGTATCTTCATTTTTTCCGATAAGCGGATTGTCGGGGAAAAGGTTGATATGGTCGTTAATAATCATAATCTCGCCCACTTCAAATTCCGGATTCATTCCGCCGCTGGCATTACTGACCACAAGGATTTGCACTCCCAGGGCTTTCATTACCCTGACTGGAAAAGTGATTTGCTTCATGGAATATCCCTCATAGTAATGAAAGCGTCCCTGCATGGCCATCACATTTTTATTACCGATGGAGCCAAACAGGAGCTTACCCGAATGGCCTTTGACGGTACTTTGGGGAAAATGCGGAATATCAGAGTATGGGATCTCAAACTCTGTTTTAATTTCCCTGACCAATCCCCCTAAACCGCTACCCAAAATGATTCCTACCTGAGGTGAGAAATTTTTTGTTTTTTCATGTATACTTTTTGTGGTAAAGCTTATTTCTTCTAACATAATTCAGAATCTTTTCATTGAACAAATGGTCTTTTCCGTTGAAGTGAATTTCAATCGGAAGTACAAAGATGGGTAATTTTTCCAAATAAACATTTAACTCATCTTTCAAAATTCTGACCGAATCTTTTTCCGTTACCACAATGATTTTATTCGGGTTCTCTATTTTTTCGTAAAACCGGCTGATGTCTTCCCACTCTTTAGGTATGAAATGATGATGGTCGGGGAAAGGGAAATGGTGCAGATTGGCTGCGAACTCTTTCAGATAAGTAACGGCAGGTTCAGGGTTGGCAATGCCCGTTACCAATACAACCGTATAAACATTCAAATATTTTTCGGTGATGATTTTCTTTTCTGGGTTATGAAGATGATAAAGTGGGCGATAGTGGATGTAGGAAAAATACAATTCCTGGTAGGCCATTAACGGAATATCTTTTGAATAGGTCCGCAAGTCTACGGCTGTAGTTTTGTCGGGGGTTTTGGATATGACAATGATATCTGCCCTTCTGAGGGAAGCCGTGGAGTCGCGTAAGGAGCCGTAAGGCAAATAAAAATTCAAATGCATTGGATTTTTGTATTCATTCAATACAATATTCAGGCCGCAAGAAACCTGTCGATGTTGAAAGGCATCATCCAGAATAATAATGCGTGTTTCGGGATATTTTTTCAAAATTTCTTCCACGCCCTTTTTTCGGTTTTCCGATACAAAAACAGGGATTTTCATTTTTTTATATATCTGATAGGGTTCATCTCCTATAATTTCTGAATTGGAATTCTCATCTGCTTCATACAAACCATGGGTTTTCCTTCCGTAACCTCTGGAGAGCAACACCGGTTGAAAACCATTTTCTTTTAAAAGGGTAATGATGTATTCCGTTAAGGGAGTTTTTCCGGCGCCTCCCATCACTAAATTTCCAATACAAATGGAATGAACGGGAATTGTATAGGAGGGTAGAAGCTTAAGGTCGTAGAGCAGATTTTTTATGCGAACGAACAAGCCATAAATAATTGCAGGAGGAAGCAGTAGTATGTTGCTGCGGTTGAACAAAGAGAATTATTCTTTAGTACTGTCGTCGTTGGCTCCTTGAAAACCTTTTTGAGGTGCAGCAGGGTCGAAGATATAATCGTAAAAGGAAGAACCTTTATGAAAACTGACAGTTAACGGGGTTTTTCCGTCCCATTCTTCAGGGTTGGTTTTGGTCATGTTGGTCACCCCTTTGTAACAAGACTCAATAGTAAGGGGCTTGAACTTAGCCGTGTTGTACTTTTCATTCCATTTAATGTAATAAATTTTTACTTCTTTACCTCCGGCACAATTGGGTTTAGAAGGTGCCTTAGTATAGGCAAAAACATATATCAACATATACGTGGTATCGGTAATTTTTTTCTGATAGAGTATTTTATGACGTTCAGGGTATTTACATATGGAATCGTTGGCACAATAGCGATAGTTGGTATCTTTGTTCACCAGATTAATACAAAGTTGCAAGCGGTTTTTGTTTTTGACATCCTTGTATGTGAAAACCCCAAAGGTGCGTTTGCGCATCCGAATGGCATTAACGGCTGAGTCGTTGCGGCGGCGGAAGACGGGGTCGTCGTGATAATCCACCGTTTCGCGTTCTTCCAGCAGTTTTTTTAATTTCTCTTCGTCGGTTTCGGTGTCTTCATCTGTAGTGGAACTGGACGTTTGGGCCGCTTTAAGGTCGGCAGCGGTTTTGGTAGGCTTTTTGGAGGGGCTTCCTTTTTTTGCCTGAGCAAAAGTAAAAGGACTGCACATCCATCCGCACATTAAAAACAAAATAAAAATGATCTTTTTCATATTATATATTTTTTATTGTGCATTCCATCCTCCGTCCACCGGAAGAGCTGTGCCTGTTAGAGTTTTAGCTTCTTCCGATGCCAAAAAAACAGCCAGTTTTCCCAAAAGTTCCACCGGGACAAAATCTTTTACGGCTTGCTTATACAGCATGACTTTGCTGATTACTTCACTTTCGGGAATACCATGTGATTTTGCCTGATCGGCAATTTGCTTTTCCACCAGCGGTGTCCTGACATAACCCGGGCAAATGGCGTTGGCCGTGATGTTGTATGGAGCACCCTCCAGAGCAATGGTTTTGGTAAAACCCACAATACCATGCTTGCTGGCAATGTAAGCCGATTTGAATTCACTGGCTACTAATCCATGAGCAGAAGCAATGTTAATAATCCTACCAAAATTTCTTTTTTTCATTCCGGGCCATACGGCTTTGGTGAGATGAAATGCGGAAGATAAATTTATGCCTATTATAGCATCCCATTTTTCTTCAGGAAATTCATCAATGGGCGAGACATGTTGAATACCGGCGTTACACACCAATACATCCACTGTGCCGTTTTCTTCCTCTGCAAATCTTGCTAATTCCCTGATCTGTTCTGGTTTTAACAAGTTGGCCGGATGAAAACAGACTTTGATTTTAAATTCATCGGCAAGTGCCTGAGCAATTTCATTTCCATTGGGCTCCAGGCCGTTCAACACCAAATTATATTTGCGGGTTTGGGCAAATTCACGTGCTATGCCTAAACCAATTCCACTGGTTCCACCCGTAATTAAAACGGTTTTATGCATAAAATAACTGCAATAAAATTAAATATAAAAACAATCAAAAACACAAAAAAAAAGAATTTAATGCACTAATAAAAGTTAAAAAATCAGGAAGTGTGGAACACTTTTTTAAGGAATTCCGAAGCAAACACGAAATCCATCAGTTCTTTATTGCCTGAATTCAGTACCTTGTTGCTGTGGCCTTCCCACCATTTTTTTCCCTTGTGAATGAACATGATATTTTCACCAATTTCCATAACACTATTCATGTCGTGCGTAACAATAATGGTGGTCATGTTGAATTCACGGGTCAGATCCTGAATCAGTTGGTCAATCACAATGGAGGTTTTAGGATCGAGGCCGGAGTTGGGTTCATCGCAAAACAAATATTCGGGGTTATTGGCAATGGCACGGGCCAATGCACACCTTTTTTTCATACCGCCGCTTAGTTCGGCCGGATATAAATGATTGCGGCCTTCCAGTTTGACTCTTTGTAAACAAAAGTTAACCCTTTCAAGCTTTTTTTCTTTGGTCCAGTCGGTATACATGTCCAGGGGGAACATTACATTTTCTTCCACGGTCATGGAATCGAACAAAGCCCCACCCTGAAAAAGCATGCCGATTTTTGCTCTGACCGTTTGTTTTCCCTTTTCATCCAGTGCATGAAAATCCACACCATCGTAATATACGTTTCCGGTATCGGGAACCAGCAGCCCCACCATCATTTTCAGCAATACTGTTTTACCGCAACCGCTTTCACCAATGATGAGGTTGGTTTTTCCTTTGAAAAATTCAAAGGAAATATTATCGATAACCTTGCGTTCACCGAAGCATTTGGATATGTTTTCAATCCTGATCAACGGTTAAAAAATAAATTGGTGATGATAAGTCCAAAGAACAATATCAGGATAGAAGTGTAAACAACGGCCCTGGTGCTGCTTTTTCCCACTTCCAAAGCTCCTCCGGTGGTGAAATAACCGAAATAAGAAGAAACTGATGTAATAATAAATGCGAACACTTCCACTTTGGTAAACGAATAATATAATTTCCAGGGTTCAAAGAATGCTTGTATACCGTAAATATATTCATAGCCAGTACATGCACCGCTTGAAACGCCCATCAGATAGCCGCCCAGCAAGCCAAGGAACATGCTGATGGCAATCAGGAACGGAAAGATAATGACAGAGGCCAAAATTTTTGGCAAAATCAAATAGGACGCGGAATTAATGCCCATAATTTCCAAAGCATCAATTTGTTCGGTAATACGCATGGTGCCAATTTCAGAAGCAATATTGCTGCCTACTTTTCCGGCCAGGATTAACGAAATAACCGTAGGACTGAATTCCAACAATACCGATTCACGGGTAGTAAAACCCACGGCATATAGTGGAACCCAGGGGCTTGTAAATCCGAAGGCGGCCTGAATGGTAATGATTCCGCCCATAAACATGGAAATAATGGAAATAATGGGTAGGGAGGAAATGCCGATACTTTCAATTTCATAACTTATTTGCCTACGATACACACTCCATTTTTGCGGACGAGCAAAAACTCTTTTCAATAAAAGGAAATATTTTCCGATATGATGAAAAACCTGTAACAAAGCACCTTAAAATTAGTACATTTGCGTGAATTAATCATTCATGAGACAATTCCTTGCATGGTTTTTTCTATTGATTCTTTTTAATTGCCAAGGCCTTAAAAAACCAATTAAATTCAAATCGGGATCCAAAAGTGGTTGTAATTGTCCGGGTTCAGTAAAGTAGTTATATACATAAATATACGAATAAATTCGTATTTAATTTGCAAACATCAAAATTAATTTTACCACGATGATTAAAGTTGCCATAGTGGATGATATTAAAAACATCCGCGAATCGATAAAAGAGAAAATTAATCTTTCACCGGACATTAAAGTTGAAAAAACGTATGCAAGTCCAAAAAAGCTAATTGAAGACATGGAAAAGGGTTTTGAGCCCGATGTAATTCTGATGGATATTGAAATGCCGGAAATGAACGGTATCATAGCCACCGAAATAATTACCACAAAATTCCCGAAAACAAAGGTATTAATGTTTACGGTCTTCGATGATCATTCCCATCTTTTCAATGCTGTTTGTGTGGGAGCCAAAGGATATTTATTAAAAGATGAAAAACCCGAAAAAATTCACAGAGCTATTTTCGAAACTATGGAAGGAGGAAGTTCATTAAGTCCCCATATTGCCATAAAAGCACTTGATTTAATTAAGAAAAATCAATCCGATCAAATGAAAAAGCAAGTCAAAAAGAACGACATCCTTTCTGAAAGAGAAATGGAGATGCTTAAAATGGTTGCTGATGGATTAACCGGCAATGAGATAGCGGATAAAGCGGGCATCAGCTATGGTACTGTCAGAAAGCACATGGAAAACATCTACTTAAAACTTGGAGTGCACAATAAAGTGGATGCTTTGAACCGGGCCAGAAAAGAAGGATGGATTTAAAAATAAAAATTATTCCACCCTGACAAATGTATTTGGTTTAAGATAAAGGGGCCTGATAATGCCATTGAGATGATATAATTCTTTAATGTTTTTTCCGCATGACTTTGCAATTTTCCTCCAGTTTTCCCCTTTTTCGGAAAGATGAATTCTGGCATGTGCAGGAAAAATAAATAATTCATCCCGATTGTTTTTCATACATAACACTTTGTTTTCATAAAGTTCAGCTTCTTCAAATTTGATTAAACTTAACGGGTTAACAGGGTGCCCTAAATAACGGAGTTCGAAATGAAGGTGGGGTCCACGGCTCCTGCCTGTGTTGCCTCCTTTGCCCAGTATTTGCTCTGATAGCACTTGCTGCCCCTGCTTTACCAGAATCTTCGACAAATGGGCATATAAGGTCTCGATACCGTGTCCATGGTCAATAACCACAACATTTCCCCACCCTCCGCATTTTCCTGCAAACCTTACCGTTCCGTCGGCAACGGCTTTCACGGGGTCGCCTTTTCTTAAATCAATATCGATGCCTTTATGCATCCTTCCATCCCTCCATCCAAACCCCGAAGTGATAACTCCCTGTATGGGATTACAATAATCACTGAAATTGTAACTTAAATCCAATAATATGCTATCCGGGAGCCATTTTGCCGGAATCGGCCAAAACAAGGCATTTTGTTTTTTGTTTTCATAAAATTTTACCAGTTCATGGTAGTGAATTTCCTTATACAAAAGTTCTATTTCTTTAGCCGTAATTTCCTGCTTTTCAAATAATTCGTCAATTTTTTTTAAATAAATGGAATCGGCATCAGGAGGGCTTTTTATCGCCCGGGCGAAATGACCTGAAACGATGATTATTATTAAAAAAATAAAAAACAAGCATGCGAATATAAGGTTTTTTTGTATTTTGGAGCATCTTTTTATTTTGAGATGGATGTGGTATTCGAAATTTTTCGGATTATCTTGCCTGCGGCAGCTGTTTTTGTGGCCGTATATCTGGTAATTCGCAGTTTTCTGGATAATGAAAAAGACAAGCGACATCACGATCGCAAAATTCAAATCCAGCAAAATATTATCCCGTTAAAATTGCAGGCCTATGAACGCCTTGTGATATTCCTTGAGCGGATACACCCCAATGTTCACATCATTAGAGTAAACAAGGCGAATTATAATTGTCATCAGTTGCATCAGGAACTTATTAAATCCATAAAATCTGAATACGAACATAACCTTTCGCAACAGATTTACGTCAGTAAGGGAGCGTGGGAATTAGTAAAAAATGCCAAAGAAGAACTTATAAAACTAATCAATCTTTCTTTCGCAAAAGTAAATCCGGATGCCCCTGCCCAGGAACTGGCTATGATTATCCTTAATGCTGTTGCTTCTTCCACAAAAAAACTTCCAAACGAAATTGCCATTGAATATATTAAAAAAGAAGTAGCGGAAACCTTTGGTTGATGGAAGTATTTCCTTTTTTAAAGAGAAAAATTGAATTTAAGGGGGAACCTTTGGTTTTTTATGAAGCCGGCGAAGGTCCGGTTGTTTTCTTATTGCATGGATATCTTTTTGATGCCTTGTGTTGGAAGCACCTGATGGCCGATTTAGCCAAAACCTATCGTGTGATATGCCCCGACCTTCCCGGACATGGTGATAGCGGCTGTTGGGGTTATGTTCATAGTATGGATTTTATGGCAGAATGCGTGTATGCCATCTTGCAACATTTACGCCTAAAAAAATGCAGCATGTTCGGGCATAGCATGGGAGGTTACGTTACCCTGGCCTTCGCCGAAAAGTATCCCGATAAACTACGCCAATATGGGCTCTTATTTTCCACCCCGCTTCCCGACAGTGAAGAAAAAAAACGCGACCGTGTCAGAGCCATGCAATTTTTAAAAAAGAAAAAAATACTTTACATCAAAGAAACGTTTAAAAATTTATTTCAGCAGCATGAAATCAAATATTTCAGGGATGATTATATTCGTTGCCTAAATCGTGCGATGGATATAAGCCCGCGCGGAGCCATAGCGGCATTGCGGGGCATGATGAACCGCCCCGACAGGGAAGTGGTCATCAAATTCTCGCCGGTGCCGGTGTTAATGCTGAACGGAAAGCAAGATGCCGTTTTGCCTTATTCGGCAATGGAAAAGATAAAAAAGCGTAACCCTAAAATCCGGTTTATTATGGAAGAAGGCTTAGGACATATGGGTTTTATAGAATACCCTGCCTTTTGTATTCATGTGCTTCGTTCTTTCCTAAGCCAAAATCACTGATTTATCAATTGGAAAACTTTTCCGAATTTTTCGATAACATCTGTCGCTTTCAAACTCTCCATGCTTTGATTTTCTAATGCTAAATTCGCAGCCACAGAATGAACAAAAACACCAAGCACGGAGGCGCTTATCGGGCTGTATTGCTGAGCCAAGAGTGATGCAATCAAACCGCACAACACATCTCCGCTTCCTCCTTTTGCCAATCCTGCATTTCCCCTGACATTGAAATAGGATTTGCCGTCAGGCCCACACACGACTGTGTGAGTGCCTTTCAAAACTATCACGACACTTAATTTAATGGCCATTTCCTTTGCTTTATTCCAACGTTCATAATGCGTTGCATGCCGGCCGAACATACGGTCGAATTCGAGCGGGTGAGGAGTCAGGATGGTTCCGGGCGTGAGGAAATGAAGCCAGGTGGGATTTTCTGATAAAATGTTTAATGCGTCGGCATCCAGCACCATGGGAATTCCGCTGTGAATAGCTTTTTTCAGAACTCCGGCTGTTTCAGGGCAAACGCCAATTCCCGGCCCAAGGGCCAAAGCATCAAAATTGCCGGTAGGAAAATCACTGATGAAAGGTCCTTTATTATCCTCCAGGGGAATACATTCAGGAAAGTTACTGACAACAGCATCCAATACTTTGGGAACTGAATGAACAAAAGTCAATCCTGCTCCACCTCGAACAGCAGCCCCCGCACACAACACTCCTGCTCCCGGAAACCTTGACGAACCGGCCACTATTAAGCATTTACCATGAGTGCCTTTGTGTGAAAACCTGCTTCGTTTTTGAAATATGCTCTTAACCAAATTGTCAGAGATGATAAATTCTTTTACATCACTGAAGTTGGAAATTAGTTCTTCCCATGGCCACCCGATGGATACCACCTCCCACGATTTTACAAATACATTCGACTCCGGAAATAAAAACATTCGTTTTACGGTCTCGAATGTAATCACATGGGTATATTTCACTGCAAGTGCACCATCGGGAGTGGGAATATCCATCAACATACCCGAAGGTATGTCAACGGAGTAGATATCAGGATAAAGGTTGATGGCATTAATCCAGGGGGCCCATTCCGGCTTCAGTGGTGAATGTAATCCGGAACCAAATAAGGCATCAATGGCTACGACATTTTTTAGACCCGACAAATCGGGCGGTTCATGATATATCTTAATATCATGCTCTAAATCGGATAAGCGGCTGCGGTTAATCAGGTGGTCTTCAGAAAAACGGCTGCTTAAATTTGGAATAAAAACGCTGAGATTTTTGAACCCGAAGCGATGAAGCAATCTTACAATCACCAGGCCGTCTCCGCCGTTATTGCCGGGCCCGCAGAATACATGTAAGGGCCTGTGCCTGTCCTGATGATATTTAAGGAAGGCCAATGTCCATGCATTGGCAGCATCTTCCATAAGTTGGATAGAAGAAATGCCGCGGATTTCCATGGCCAGATTGTCGGCTTTTTTTATCTGTTCGGCATTTAAAATCAGTTCCATCATGATTTAATAAACACCTTCGGTGCCCTCCGTACAATTTTTGCAAATATCAATGTCTTTGCGTTGTTTTAAAAGGCGGCTTCTGAATTCCCGGTATGGCCGGCTGAGTATAATTTCACTCAACGATAGTTGGCCGATTTCCCCCATCACATAACGGGCATCTTTGTCGAAGCAACAAGGTACGACTTTTCCATCCCAGGTAACCACGCATCCCATCCACATCCTCTTGCATTTGTTTTCGAATTTATTTTTGATTTTCCATTGTCCGTTGACTTTCTTGTACCGTGCATATTTTTCAATGGTAGGCACCCAGGTATCGGCATCATGCAAATCATATACCTGCGGGCCTTTCAGGCGATAGGCATCGGCTCCCGATGTTTTGGCAAAATCTTCGAATGCCTTAATCTCATGTTCATTATGCCTGAAAACCAGAAATTGAATCACGATGAAAGGTTTTTTGGAATTCAGGGACTTCCGGCATTCCACTAAATTTCGGATTCCTTGTATCACTTCCTCAAAACTTCCGCCTCTTCGGTAATGCTCATAAGTTTCTTGCGACATGCCGTCCAGGGAAATGATTAGTTCATCGAGCCCCGAACGGACAATTTGTTCGGCTTTTTCAGGCGATAAAAAATGGGCATTGGTGCTGACCGAAGTGTAAATTTTTTTTTGGTGTACGATTTTAATAAAATCCGGTAAATCAGGATGAATGAATGGTTCTCCCTGGAAATAAAATTGAATGTGCATCAAAAAATTTCGTCCGTCGTGGAGTATTTTATGAAGTAATTCATGCTTAAGATTTCCGGTGGGCCTGGAAAAGCTTCGCAGTCCGCTGGGGCATTGCGGACAACGGAGATTGCAAGCAGTGGTGGGTTCCAATGTAAGAAAATAGGGGCGGCCGAAGTACCAATTGATTTTGAATAAAGAGGAAAAAAAATAAGATAAATGAATGAGAGATAAGTTCAGGGCTTTTCGAAATTGGAGGTAGGGCAGGTATGCAATGGCGGATTGCATTTCATTGGATTACACCAAACTGATATCAAACTGCACCAGGTCGATGAAAGATTGAATACGATTTTCCAATTCTGACTGAGACAAATCAAGAATTCTTTCGGTACCGAATTTTTCCACGGTAAAAGAGGCCAGAGCGCTGCCGTATACGACGGCTCTTTTCATGTTTTCAAAACTGATGTCGTTGGTTTTTGCCAGATATCCGATGAAACCGCCTGCAAAGCTGTCGCCGGCACCGGTCGGGTCGAATACTTCTTCCAAAGGCAATGCAGGAGCAAAGAATACTTCATCCCGATTAAATAGCAGGGCGCCGTGTTCTCCTTTTTTAATAACTAAATATCGCGGGCCCATATCCAAAATTTTTCGGGATGCTTTGACTAATGAATATTCACCTGACAATTGCCGTGCTTCCGAGTCGTTGATGGTCAGGACATCAACGCGGCTTAAAACTTTCTTTAAATCGTTCATGGCAGTATCCATCCAGAAATTCATGGTGTCCATCACGGTCAAGGCGGGTTTTCCTTTTAACTGGTCTAATACTTTCATCTGTAAGGAAGGCATTAAATTACCCAGCATCACAAAGGATGGATCAAGGCAATCGGCAGGAACAATAGGGTCAAAATCTTCCAATACATTTAACTGAGTTTCGAGGGTATCGCGAGAGTTTAAATCGTTATGATAGCGCCCTTTCCAAAAAAACGACTTTTGACCTTTTTTAATCTGCAAACCGGACAGGTTAATTCCTTTAGATTTCAGAAGTTCCAAAAAGGGCATGGAAAAATCATCGCCCACTACCGAAACCAGATAGATATTTTTATAGAAATAGGAAGCAGCTAAAGAAATGAATGTTGCAGCACCGCCCACAATTTTATCTGTTTTTCCGAAAGGGGTCTCGATGGCATCATAGGCCACTGTTCCGATAACTAGTAAACTCATACAAAAAATTTGAACAAAGATATTGCTAAATTCTTAAAATGACGTATATTTGCATTCGCTTCAGGCACTCCTCAGTAGCTCAGCTGGTTAGAGCACATGACTGTTAATCATGGGGTCCCTGGTTCGAGCCCAGGCTGGGGAGCAAAAAGCCCGATACCCATCGGGCTTTTTTATTTATTCGAGTTACAATTTTATAAAAAGAATTTTTTAATTTACTTTTCACAAATAAAAAAAGCCCGCAGGATAGCGGGCTTATAAGAAAGCTAAAACGGATTATTTTTTCTCGTCTTTTTTCTCATCCGCTTTGGCTGAGGTGGCTTGTCCAGCAGCGGGGGCAGATGTCGTGGTTGTTGCTGCAGTTGCTTGTTCTTCCTGCACCACGTTACGGGTGGTTCTTACGCTGATCACGGAAATATTGCCGGGATGCAGAATTTGCACACCGTCAATTTTGATGTCGGCCACGGAAATGGACTTACCTATTTTAAGGTTTTCCACGTTAATTTCAATTTTTTCCGGAAGCTTGTTAATGGGACCTTTTACTTTTAATTTTCTGAAATTGACGACCATCACTCCTCCCATCTTCACGCCTTCGGCTTGGCCTACGGGTTTCACCGGAAGATGAACGGTGACCGGCTTATCGTCGTGGATTTCAAGGAAATCGGCATGGATGATTCGATCGGTGATTTTATGGAACTGGGCATCCTGAAGAATGGTACGATATTTTTTACCATCCACATCCAATTCCACAATTTGTACCAAGGGTGTTTTCAGTAATTTGGCAAATTGCCTTTCATCGGCAAAGAAATGAATTTGTTCTTTACCGCCATAGAGGACGCAGGGCACCATGCCCTTGCGGCGCAGGTTGTTAGCATCCGTTTTCCCTACGCTCGTGCGCACCGAGCCGCTCAAGGATACTGTTTTCATATTTTTTCTTTTTCCTGTGAACCATCCCGTTGTCCGCCTCAACGTTCCGGTTCGGTTAATTTATGTTCGGCGGATTATACGATAAAATTCGTGCTGATGGACTCGTAATGGTGTACGCTATGAATCACTTTTGCAAACAAAGGAGCCACACTCAGTACTTTGATTTTATCGGAATGTTGCTTTAACGGTATGGTATCCGTCACAATCAATTCGGTTAATTTAGAGTTATTGATGTTTTCATAGGCATTGCCCGATAGCACCGGGTGAGTGCAAACGGCCCTTACGCTTAGAGCCCCTCTTCCTAGCATCATTTCTGCCGCTTTACAAAGGGTTCCACCGGTATCAACCAGATCGTCAACCAAAATAATATTTCGCCCCTCAATTTCACCGATGGCGGTCATGTTTTCCACTTCGTTATGCTTCACCCTTTGCTTGTAGCAAATGACCAGTTCAGCATTCAAGTGTTTGGCATAGGCGTTCGCACGTTTGCTGCCTCCCATGTCGGGTGCGGCAATGGTGAGGTTGGGAAGGTTTAAGGATTGAATATATGGCAGGAATATGGTAGACGCATAGAGATGGTCAACGGGTACGTTGAAAAAACCTTGGATTTGGTCGGCATGAAGGTCCATGGTCATGACGCGGGTGGCTCCGGCGGCAGCCAGCATATCGGCCACCAATTTAGCCCCGATGGCCACACGGGGTTTGTCTTTTCGGTCTTGGCGGGCATAGCCATAATAGGGAATTACCGCAACAATGTGCCTTGCCGAGGCTCGCTTTGCCGCATCAATCAGTAATAATAATTCCATCAGATTATCGGCAGGCGGCATGGTGCTTTGGATGATAAACACCGATTGTCCGCGAATGCTTTCTTCGTATGAAACCTGTAATTCCCCATCACTAAAGCGATAATGAATCAGATTGCCCAATTTAATGCCATATTCTTTGGCAATTTTTTGAGCAAGCGTTTCGGATGCAGTTCCTGAAAAAAGGCGTACCTGGCTTTCCATTCTGAAAGGGAGTGCAAAGATAAATTATTTTTCGGATGCAGTCTTATTTCAAAGATTTTTTTTCAAAATCCCTTATTTTTTTTACCCATGCATCGGGCAATGGTATGCTTTTCATGCTTTGGTAATCCATGGCAACTAAAATTCCTACACCACGTGCAGCTACGAGTTTTTTCCTTTTTTGTTTTTTGTATATAACATTTTCAATGGTTAGGCTTTTGTTCCCAATTCTAAGGCAACGGGTGCTGCAGAATATTTCGTCGTTAAGATAAATAGGCAACAGATAATCGATTTCATTACGGGCTACCACAAAGCCGAATTTTTGCCAGTTGTGCCGAGGCCCTAATACAAGATTGAAATATTCTACCCTGGAAGTTTCCATATACTGCAGGAATACGGCATTATTGACGTGCCCGAGGCGGTCGAGGTCGGAGAAACGTATTTGCAGCGGAGTGATATGGGGGGAAAGGCCGGGCATTATTTTTTACGTTGCAGCAAAAAGGCAGACAAATCAGAAAAAATTTTTTTGTATTCAAAAGAAATGTTTAGTTTTTTCAACGATTCTTCAGCTTTTTTGGCATAACCAGCAGCTGCTTCTTTGCAAAGGAATGCAATGTTTTCAGATTCCAGCACTGCAATGATTTTGGTAATATTTTTTTGCTTTTCGGATTTTTCAAGCCGTTTGAAATTTTCCCACTCACTCAGGGCTTTTCCTTTCAGGTTAGCATCGGCAAGAATGTGCGGCATTGATTTTTTACCTGCCAGAAAATCACCACCTTTTACCTTACCCGACTCTTCGGGTTCTGAGAAGGCATCCAGGTAGTCGTCCAAAATCTGAAAGCTGATACCCAAGTTTTTTCCGAATTCAAAGAAATGTTGCCTGTTTTCTTTCTTTCCTCTGGCTGCCATGCTGCCCAGCGTCAGAGCGCATCCCAACAAAATACCGGTTTTTTGGGAAATCATGCGAATGTATTCGTCGGGATGGACATGAGGTTGATTTTCAAAATCCATGTCCATTTGTTGTCCCTCACAAACTCCTTCGGCTGTTGAAAGAAAAATTTCCATCATTTCCGATGAAAGCCCCGATGGGTAATTTAAAAGACAATTTAAGGAATGAATGAGCATATTATCGCCGCATAGAATGGCAACAGGCAAATTCCATTTAAGATGTACGGTGGGATGCCCGCGCCTGAGGGGTGCCTGGTCCATAATATCGTCATGGATAAGGGAAAAGTTGTGAAAGAGTTCGATGCAAAGGGCAACATGCATGGCACTTTTGCAGGAATTTCCTTCTGATTCAGCAGCCAATAAGGAAAGAATTGGACGGATTCGTTTACCGCCCATGCTCAAAATATATTTTTCAGGTTCGTAAAGGGAGGATGGAGTTTTTATATTTAAGGTTTGAATGTATGATTTTAGCACTGCTTCAAAATCAGCAGACAATGATTGAATTTTGTCGGGAAAATACATGTTTTTCAGAAGGTTCGGTTTGCTACCTCTACAAGGTATTGCCCGTATCCGCTCTTCATCAACGGTTTGGCTAATTCCAAAAGTT
The DNA here is from genome assembly GCA_026415195.1 of Bacteroidia bacterium. Classification (GTDB taxonomy): domain Bacteria; phylum Bacteroidota; class Bacteroidia; order B-17B0; family Aurantibacillaceae; genus JAOAHO01. The sequence continues at coordinate 35,546 of JAOAHO010000027.1, forward strand.
GCTCTTTATTAATATAGCCCATTTTGTATGCCACTTCTTCAATGCAACCGATTTTAAGCCCCTGGCGTTCTTCAATTACCTGAACAAATTGTCCGGCCTGCATAAGGGAAGTAAAAGTACCCGTATCGAGCCAGGCAGTACCACGCTCCATGACCGATACTTTGAGTTTTCCCATTTCCAGGTATTTTTTATTCACGTCGGTAATTTCATATTCTCCGCGGGCACTGGGCTTGAGTGATTTCGCAATTTCAATGACCTGGTTATCGTAGAAATAAAGGCCCGGTACGGCATAATGGCTTTTAGGTTTTTGGGGTTTTTCTTCAATGGAAATTACTCTTCCGCTTTGATCAAATTCTACAACACCGTAACGTTCAGGGTCCGAGACGTGATAGGCAAAAACTATACCTCCATCGGGGTCATTGAGGTTCCGGAGCATACGTCCCAAACCAACACCATAAAAGATATTGTCCCCCAAAATCAAGGCCACTTTTTCTTTTCCTATAAATTCCTCTCCAATAACAAAGGCTTGTGCCAGCCCGTTGGGTACTTCCTGAACTGCATAAGAAAAAGAACAGCCAAGGTTTTGGCCGCTTCCCAGTAGTTTTTTGAAATTCGGAAGGTCGTGCGGTGTTGAAATGATTAAAATTTCCCTGATGCCGGCCATCATGAGCACAGATAAGGGGTAGTAAATCATGGGCTTGTCGTATACCGGCATCATTTGCTTGCTCATGGCAAGCGTAAGCGGGTGGAGGCGAGTTCCGGAACCTCCGGCAAGGATTATACCTTTCATGAAAATGAATTAATTGCGAAAGTAAAGAATTTTGTTAATAATAAATTTAAATTGATTGAGTAAACGGATTATATTATTTATTGAACGGTTTTTTTTGTAGTTTAATCTAAAATATTTTTGAATTTGTATAAAATTTGAGTAAAATGAAAATTCTAACACGTTTTTTTTTGTTAACAGTCTTTTTTAATATTAGTTACAATTGTATCGGGCAAATTGATTTTGAAAAAGAATATAAAAAATTAAAAATTATTGTATCTGATTCATTAAAGGGTTTTGATGAACAATTAATTAAAAAAATTGCTATTGAACAAGGATTTCTTGGTAAAGAAACATATGCTTATTTATTAAGAAATGCAAGGCAATACATAAATCATAAATACGGCATAATTGAAAATATTACACAATCAAAAACAGGAAATTCCCAAACCATGGGGCCACCTTGTAACAATGAAGATTTTGAAGCCGGAAACAGCAGCGGTTGGACCTTACAAAGTCAATCTTGGACATCAGGTCCATGTGTTGGAAATACATTTTCTGCGGGTGCTCCCGAATTTTGGGTTTTAGCTACACCGATTGCAGACCCGCAGTTTCCGGGCGGAATTCCAAATTCACCGTTAGGTGGAAATTTTGTAGCGAAATTGAATGACGTAAATCCAACCGGAGGATCAACCATGATGAGACAAACTTTTCCCGTAACTTCAAATAATTGTTTATTTCAATTTGCATGGGCCGCCTGTTTTGATGGCTCAGGACATGGTTGTTGTGATAATCCCTTTTTAACTATCAGGGTATTGGATTGTAATAACAATGTTTTATCATGCCCCCAAATTTCTATTGTTGCTTCCGGGCCGTCATGTTCATCCGGTATGCCCGGATTTACACAAAATTCAAGTGGTTATATGATTAAAAACTGGACACAACAGGCAATTGATTTAACACCATATATTGGAAGTTGTGTTACAATTGAAGTATTTGTAGCAGATTGCACCGGAGGGGCACACCATGGTTATGCTTATTTTGATGCACTATGTTCTCCAATGTATGTTTCTGTAAATAATATTCAATATCCAATTACCACAAATACAATTTTTGCTTGTGGCATCACAAATGCTAACATTGCGGCCCCGCCGGGCTTAGGTCCTTATAATTGGAACGGACCTCCTGGTTCCGGAATAAATAATTTAAACCAACAATCGTTTAATACTTCAACTCCCGGAACTTATACTTTAACTGTTAATCCTACAGGAGGATGTGGTCCAATTACAAGGACACTGAATATTCAATTCCAACCTAATCCTAATGCCGGTTTTAACATGGTAAATAATTGCCAGAATTTTACTATTACTAATACCGGAAGTGGCCCGCCCTCTATTCAAACATATTCTTTTATAGGGTCTTCTGCTCCAGCCAGTTTTACAACCACTAGTACAACAACGAATGTCTCTTTTTCAGCAGGAGGTCAATATACGGTTTTGCAATCCGTTTTCAACGGATCATGCAGTGCAAACCATTCGATAGTTATTAATGTCCCTAATCCCTTAATTGTTAATTTTAATGTATCGAATGTTTGTCAAAATACTCCGGTAACTTTTACAAATACCAGCAATCCGATAACGGGAGTAAACCATTTTTGGGATTTTGATAACAACGGTATTTGGGATTCAAATAATCCGTCACCGTCAAACTTGTATGCTCCGGGCAATTACACTGTTAAATTAAAAGTGGTAGCCCCATCAGGTTGTGTAGATAGTATTTCTAAGCCTGTATCGGTTTGGGGGCGTGCCGTTCCTGATTTTACCTTTAATCCGGTTTGTTACGGAACACCGGTGAACTTTACTAATAATACCAGTACAACTGCCAATCCTAATACTGGATCTATAAGTTTATATCAATGGTATTTTGGCGACGGGAATCAATCGAATGCTTCTGGACCTTCCCATCTTTATGCCAGTCCCTCTAATTCCGTAACCAATACCACATATTCCATTAAATTAGTTGTTACGACTTCAAATGGTTGTAAGGACTCAGTTCAGAAAAATATTACTGTTTTTTCAAATCCCTCAGCGAATTTTATAGCTGACTCCGTATGTTTGGGTAATCTAACCACCTTACAGGACTTAAGTAACGGAAACGGAAATCCCTTATTCCAATTCCAGTGGGATTTTAATAATGATAACTCCCCCGATTTAATCAATAATTCACTTAGCACACAATACATATTTCCCGTTTCAGGTAACAATGTGGTGAATTATACTGTTGTTACCAACACTGGTGCAGGTACCTTGACTTGTAAATCATATACTACTAAAAATGTTTGGGTACATTATATTCCCTGTCTCTTATACACATCT